>NZ_CAMLGT010000041.1 GCF_946479605.1 uncultured Lacibacter sp. | reverse complement strand
AATTTGCAAACCCCTTATTATGTTTTCCGTGATAGCGCTTTGGTATCACCAGTGCTGAAAGTTTTTTTCCAATAGCCTCTTCAGCCTTCCAGCCGAATATTTCTTCTGCCCTTGGATTCCACGTAAAGATCACTTCATCCCTTCCCACACAAATAATGGCATCAAATGCTGAATCCATGATCAGCTTGCGGATATCCTCACTGTTGCGCAACTGTTCTTCCTTTATTTTTCTTGCTGAAATATCCCTTGTTACACCCAGCGCATAGATCACTTTGCCATTGGTACTACGGTATGGCACAATGTTTATTTCACACCACCTTTTATTCCCTTTCAGTGTAATCATTTCAAACTCCATTAACCCTGATTTTCCTTCGAAGGCTGTCGCTACCATTGCAGCCGCCATGCCCCTTTGTGCAGGTGCCACAACTGGCAGAATGGATTGACCTTTTACCGCTTCAAAATCACTGATCTCTATCATTTCCATTCCGGCCTTATTTACTTCGATCAACTCACAGTTCCTGCCCATGAGTTTAATACACTCCGGATCGGTATTAAGAATTGTGCGAAGCCTGTTTTCACTTTCAACAAGTGCCAGTTCATTTTTCTTCCGCTCAATACTGTACTGAATGCTTCGGCTAAGGATATGTTCATCAAACTCGCCTTTTACCAAGTAATCCTGGGCACCTTGTTGCAATGCATCAAGCGCCAGTTGAAGATCACTCATGCCGCTAAGGATAATAATGGGTGCAGTAGGGTATAATTCTTTTACCTCTGCAAGTGCCGGCAACCCATGACTATCGGGCATTACAAGATCGAGAAAAATAATTGACGGGGAAATAGTTGCAGACTGCATACGCAGTAATGCGATGCTTGAAACATTAATGATCTCTCCTATTTTAACAGCGCCTGCTTCAAGCGTTTCCTTTAACAAAAAGAAATCGCCTTCGTTATCTTCAATCACCAGTATCGACTGAACCATCTGCATAATATCAACATTCGTGACAACTTTTGGCATAACAGGTGTAGCAATTTAATTGGTGAACTTCCAGGTAACTCTTCTTTGTTTTCTGTTTTCAACTATCCTTCATCTACAAAATAGCAATTTTCCTTACGCAACCCTTTTTTTTGATCTTAAAAAAACGAATTATGTATGTGTGTGATTTAACTAAAATAATGGTTTACACTCATGATGTGCATTCAACTTTACCGACACCGGCAAACACTTGACAAAAAAATCATCTATGTAGCCGATTTACTACAACAAGTCCTGATGATCTATTACCCGAGGATAGCATTGTTTTCTATTGCAATAGGGCGTTAAAAACTGTCTCTTTGTATTATTAAAACAATTAATGCGATTATTGAGAAACCACTTTTATACAGCACCGCTGAAACCACAACAACCAATCCAATCCTTTGAAAATCTGAACTCCTGATGAGGTTGAGAATTAAGAATGATGATGATTGATCCCTACCCTTGAGAACTTCCTTACAAAAGGAAATGATTGAACCCGGCACAGCTTTCATGGTTGCCGGGTTTTCATTTAGCTAAGGCTGAACTCAACAATCATTTCGCAGCCATTACCTGGTGAGCTGGTAATCTTTACTTCGCCCTTTTGTAATGCTGCTCTTGTTTTGATATTCATAAGGCCAACGCCTTGTGTTTTATGATCGGTGTTAAATCCAACACCGTTATCTTTTACACGAAGTATAACTTTACATGCTTTTTGCTTTAACTGAATTTCCAATGCAGTTGCTTTGGCATATTTCAGCACATTATTTACCTGCTCCTGTAAAATGCGGTAGATGGTTAACTTCAACTGCTCCGACATTACATTCTTATCCGCTATTGATACTTCTCTTGAAACAAGAATACCGCTGCCTTCCTGTACAATGGTAATAAGTGAGTTGATGGATTTTTCTAGATCGGCATCCTGCATAGATGGCGGAATGAGTGCATGTGACAAATGACGTATTTCTACAATGGCATTCTGGATAAGCACATCCGATTCATTAAGAAACGAGCGGTGTTCCCCTTCTTTTTCTTTTACCAGGCCAAGGTATAGCCTTGAGCTGGCGAGTATCTGGTTTACATTATCATGCAATTCTCTTCCAATTTCTTCTCTTTCTTTTTCCTGCGCCACAATAACAGCTCTTGCAATTTCATGCTCCATCCGCTGCCGTTCTTCCTTCAAGCGCTCTTCCAAAGTAATTTTTTCTGTAACGTTTGACGCAATAGCCATTACCGCTTCTTTGTTGTTGTACTGTATTTTGTTTGAAACGATCTGCATGTACATTTCATCACCATGCTTATTAATGTGTTTCCACAAACGGTTTACTGATGAAAACGAATCCTGCCTCACTTCTTCAACAAACCGCAGAAATGATGACACCTGTGATGGCTTTCTTATGTCGAGCATGGTCATGGTTAAAAATTCTTTCCTGCTGTAACCGTAATTTGCAGTGGCAGTTGGGTTTACTTCAAGAATGCGGTAGTCGTCGAGGCTCCAGATAAATACGCTTGCAGGAATACTGTTAAAAAAGAAACGGTACTTTTCTTCCGATTCACGTAATTGCTCTTCGGCTTTTTTATTTTCGGTAATATCCTGCAGCGAACCAATGATCCGTAAGACTTTTCCCTCTTCATTGCGCACAGCATATCCTTTATCCAGCACATGAATATATACACCATCACCACGCAGGAACTGATACTCTTCCTCAAAGTGCGAAATACTGCTGTCGCTTTCAAGCACCTCCATGATCCTTTCAAGAAAATCCTGCTTATCAGGATGAATGCGTGAAATCCAGTATTGTTGTCCTTCGTTTTTTAAATGCGGGGGAAGCTTTAATATTTTTACAAACTGTTCTTCATTGCGGTACACTTTATTATTCAGCACATCCCAGTCCCACACCATATCATTGGTGGCTCTGCTCACCAGTTCATATCGCTCCTTACTGATACGCAGTTCACGCAGGTTACGCTTCCGCTCAATACTGTAAAGAATTGTTTTTTCCAACAGCTTTTCATTGAACTCGCCCTTCATGAGAAAATCCTGTGCACCAAGTGCAATAGCATCGGTTGCCGTATTAATGTCGTTTACACCGGAAAGAATAACTACCGGAAGGTGTGTGGCATACTTGTTAACAATCAGGAATGTTTCAATGCCTTCTGAATCGGGTAATGAAAGATCGAGCAATACAATGTCAACCTGTTCCTGCTTCAGTACTTCTACCGCTTCTGTTACGCTGATTGCTTTTTCAACAGAAGATATCTGTAACCCAGTTTCGTTCAGCAGTTCAGCAATCAGGAACTGATCGCCCGGATTATCATCCACTACCAGTATATGCAGATCATTGTATTTCATTTTTCTTTCCTGATTAAATGTTTAATAAAGGTTTTGCGTTAATGCTCAAACGGCCAGTTGCTTTTTTATGGTAAAATAAAAAGCACTTCCCTGCCCCTCAGCAGACTCTGCATAAATTTTTCCACCGTGCCTGTCAACAATTTTTTTGCAAATGGCCAATCCTATTCCTGTGCCTGAATATTGTGTACGGTTATGCAGGCGCTGAAAGATCACAAATATTCTTTCTGCAAACTGTTCATCAAAACCAATTCCATTATCCTGCACACAAAACAGCCAGTCTTCTTCCTGTTCCTTTGCTGTAATACGGATAAAAGGAGGCTGCCCGCCGGAATATTTCAATGCATTACCCACAAGGTTCTGCATCAACTGCAGCATTTGTGTTTTATCTGCAAGTGGCAGTACCGGAAGCAATTCTGTTTTAATGACTGCCTGTTTTTCATGTATCTGCAGACTGAGGTTTTGCAACACCTCACTTACTACCTGTTTCATTTGCACAGGCTCCAGCTTTTGCTTGTGTGTGGTTACTCTTGAATAATCAAGCAAGTCGTTAATGAGCCTTTTCATCCGCAACGAACCGTCAACCGCAAAGCGGATGTATTCTTTTCCTTTTTCATCAACAACATCAGCATATTTTTTTTCCAGCAACAGAAGAAAACTACTCACCATGCGCAATGGCTCCTGCAGATCATGTGAAGCGATGTATGCAAACCGTTCAAGCTCTGTATTTGATACTTGTAATTGATTGGCTCTTTCTTCAAGTTTTTGGTAAAGATCTTTTAACTGCAACTCAGCCAGTTTCTTTTCAGTAATATCTTTTGTGGCCCCTATCATGCGCACAGGTTCACCATCTTCGTTACGGAAAATATATCCTCTGTCGTACACATAAGCAAATTCACCATTTTTGCGATGAAACCTGTATTCATCTTCCCAAAAATCAAGCTGTGGGTTATCCAGCACTTTTTGCCTGTTTGTAACTATGCGGTTCACATCATCGTGGTGAACTTTTTTTATCCAGAACTCATCATCGGTGTCGGCTTCTTTTACATCATATCCAAACATGGTAAAAAATCCACTTCCTGCTCTTACTACTTTTCCTGTGTGCAGGTTCCAGTCCCATATTACATCGTTGGTGGCTTTTGTTGCATATTCATAACGTTCGTTGATCAACTCAAGCTGTGCCAGTACATGCTGCTCGTTACTGATGTCTTTTGCAATACCATACACACCTGTAATAACCCCGTCCACTAGAATGGGCATATTGCTGATTGTGATGTGTTTTATTTTGCCAGCTTTTGTAATTGCCCTGGCCTGGTATGTTAATGCAGTACCGTTTTTCGCCTGCTGAAAATAATTCATAACGGTTTCCAGTTCGCCCGGAAAACAAAAAGGAACAAATGTGGCTGCTTCTAAAATTTCTTCTCGTGTGCATTCAAGCAGTTTTTCCAAACCAGGATTAAAGCTGGTGAAGAACCCTTCAAGGTCAAGCGAAAAAACAGCATCGGGATTTTGATCAAAAAGTGATTTATACTCCTGCCTGCTGAATGCAAGTGAACGCTGTGCTTTTTTCAGATCGGTTATATCATTTACAGAACCCACAAGCCTTATGCATTCGCCTTCGGTATTAAACACAGGTGTTACAGTTACGATACCAAATTTTGTTCCGTTGGGATAAGTGGTTTCCTCCTCCCATACAATAGTTTGTTTTTTGTTTACAGCCTGCCTGTATTTTTCATGTACCAATGTGCAGGATGGTTCAGGAATAACATCCTTTACCAGTTGATTAAACAATTGTTGCTTCGATAAACCAATTGTAGAAAGCCCTGTATTATTCATGGATATAAAGCGGAAATTTTTACCGCCGTCTTCCACGCCCAGCAAAAAGATGATTGCGTTTGTTGAATTATAAATAAGATTGAGCTGCTCCTCGTTTAACCTTAATGCCTCTTCAGCCGTTTTCAGCCCTGTAATATCCTGTACAGTACCTTGTGCAGCAATGGGAGTTTTCTCTTCATCAAACAGCACCGTTCCTTTCTGGATCACATACTTCACTTCATTTGACGGAGTTACAATCCTGTGTTCATGGTATAAGGGTGCTGAACCTGCTAATGCCAGTTCTTTTTCTTTTTCAAAACGTTCCCGGTCATCGGGGTGCACAAAATGATAGAAGGAATTGAAATTACCTTCAAAATCTTCTTTGCTCACAGCGTATATCTCATACACCTCTTTTGACCAGAACAATTCATCGGTCTTAAGATTGTGCGACCAGTAGCCAAGCTTTGCAATTTGCTGGGCAGTTTCCAACTGATCGTTTAAACCCAGTAATTCACGCTCATAGGCTTTTGTTTGTGTAATATCCCTGCCATGGCAGGCAACACCAATTACACCCTCATCGCTCACGATGGGGGTAAAGCTGATAGCATCCCACCGTTCCTGGGCTTCTTCATTAACAGCCGATGTATGTAATTCAATTGAGAAGGTCTCGCCACGCAAACCACGATCGTACAGGTTTTTCCAGAAATGAATCAAATCGTCATCAAACACATCCTTCACCAAAACACTGTCGCCCGGTTTCAGGTACAGGTTGTCACTTCTTCTTAATGAACGGGCAAAAGGCTTATTTGCTGCAAGAAGTTTGTATTCTTTGTTTACACTCCAGATAAGATCGGCAGTAGAATTAATCAGCGCTTCTTTATCAAGACGGTCATATTCTTTTTGCTGTTCATGAATTTTTTGAACGGAAATATCGCTTATTGCTACAATAATGAACTGTTGTTTGGTTTCTGCAGTAAACAAATCTGCATGTACAGACAGATCTATTTTACTTCCATCGGTTTTTACCCCTTCAGTTTCAATTTCAACAGAGGTTTTTTCTTTTTGCCATAGCTTTTGCAAGGATGTTTTTACAACATCCTGTGCAGCTTCAGCAAATAACCGGTAAAAATTTGTTTGCAGAAATTGTTCCTGTGTGCCGCCGAAAATTGTACAAAACTTATCGTTGGCCTGAAGCAAATAACCATCTGCATCAACAAGGGCTAATCCAACAAAACTGGTATGGAATGTTGCCGCCGGCAGGGAGTGGTTATTTGGTGCGCTTTGCATTTATGGTTTTCCGTTTCGGATAATTATACTATTCTTTCGATTGCCTGAATAACAGGTATCACAGGTGGCAATATTACTTCACACACACGTATAAATAACATTTATACATGCCTGTTTTTTCAATTAGTGGCACTAATTGTTAGCGAGCTTCAAAATCATTAAATAAAAGGAATTTTCTGCCCCTGATGCCATCTCAGCAATACCAGGTTTACTTTGGCAGAACTGTAGTAAAAAAATAGACTTACCACAAGAGCTGCAAGTTCCAATAAATGTGGATTTTGGGTTTCACTTTGGTAAGAAATGGTGCTATTGCACATATTTTACCTAAAATGAGGTATTACTTTCTACTGGTTAAATTGCTGATACAAATATCAAGAGAAACTCTTACGGGGGGTATAGTCCTGTAGCCTTATTGCGTGTAGTAAGGATTCTACATGCCTGCTTTTTCACGCTTACTAACGAGACTGTAACGTATTACTGCTTATTTAATTTTGCGATGCGTTGTTGATCATAACATCAGAAAGGATAGTATAACATTTCACCCAGGCTTTTTTCACATCGGGTGTATAATCACGCCCAAGCCCCTGCTCCAATGTCCACAACAGCGCATCGCCAACAATTTTATATTGCTCTGGTTTTACACCATACGCTACATGACGCCTGGACATAGCTGCAATATCTTCTGTAAGATCTTCCAGGTGATCAAGCCTTGCAACAATGGTGCTGATCATGTCCATCAGCTTTTGGTATTGCAGGTTCATGTCTTTAGGAAACATCTTCCGCACACCCGGATGATCAGTAAACAGTTTTCCATAAAAGGTATCGCCCACCACAACAGGGTTAACATCCCTGAACAGTCGCCACGATCTTTTCACCAGCAAAATTTCCTCCTGCGTCATCAGTATCAATTCGTTTTTAACGTTCGGTAAAGTTCCCCGATCGGCCCTTTACAAAAAAGAAAAACATACCGAAGTGTAGTAAATCTTCATTGAAACGTAAACAGTCCCGCCGTGGCGGGACTGTTATAAACCTATACCAAGAGAACCAACTATGCCCGCTGAGGTGCTTCGGCCACTGCATCAATCATAGCCGAAGAAAGTAACTGGTAACAAGCTATCCATGCTTCTTTTACCTCCTGTGTCCATAAGCCAGCAAGCGCCTGTTCCAATGTCCATAAAAGAGCAGCGCCTACCATGCTGTAATGTTCTTCTTTTACACCATACTTTACATGGCGTTGCGCCAGTTGCTGAATGTCGGTTACAATAGTATCCAGCTTATCAAGCCGGTGAATAACATAACCGATCATGGTGATGAGTTTTTTTGATTGCATTGGAATGGATTCACGAAACATGGGCCTCAGCTGCGGCGCTGTATCAAGCAAGCGCTTGTAAAAAATACCACCTGCAACTACGGGATCAATACGTTCCACTACCGACCATGAATATTTTACCAGTTGAATATCACTTTGTGTCATACGATGTTTTTTATGGTTAAACAATTAATATTCTTGACAGATCATCGGGGCAGTAGCGAATGTGAATGGTATCACCTACTCCCGGTTTCTGATTTTTATTTAGCAGGGTTTGCACATGCCGGTAAATAATCACTCCTTTTATTTTTAGCATCACCCACATACGCAACTGCACGTAACCAGATAAATCATCCTGCTCTTCTACCATATCCAGAATATGTGCGGTGGCTGGCACGCCGGTGCGTAACAGAAAGCGTTGCCATTGCAACTGCTCATACAGCATACGGCGATTACTTTTTTTAATCAGCCTGCTCATCCATTGTAACAACATATCCTCGGTTTTACATGCAAATATTCATTTACAAACAGAGGGTTTAAAAATTTATCCAACTGAAGCGTATTGTTTTTGAAGTGAAGTGTAAACGCTAACCGATACCTGGTAAAGAAAGATTGAAAAAGAAGATGCTGCACAAAGAACGATACGTAGTAAACACAAAAGCATTTCCGCTATGGAAATGCTTTTGTGTTTACCTGTCTAACCACTTCTTAAACACCGGCGCTTTTTCCCGGCTCATATCAATTTCAAATTTGTGGTTGGGCTCTTTTAAACGAATGGACAGTTTGGAATTTTCCATTGGCTTTACCGTTTGCACCGCATCTATATTAATGATGTATTGACGGTTAGCCCTGTAGAATTTATTAGGATCAAGTACTTCTTCCACATCATCCAATGTAGAAAAATCAAGCATGTAACGCTCACCATTGAAAAGATAAATGTAGTTAAGCGTTTCCTTGGCAAAGCACGCAATATCACTTGTGTTAACCGGCATCCACTGGTTCCTGATATTTACAATAAACTTCTCTTTATACTTCTGCAGCTGCTGTTGCGGGTTAGCCAGCGCTTTCATCAACTCAGTAAAATCGGTAATAACAGGATTCCTTTTTTCAATGATGGCTTTGCATTTGTCTATTGCTCGGCGAAGTTCATCTTCATCAACCGGCTTCAGCAAATAATCAACACCATTTACTTTAAAGGCCCTGATGGCATACTCATCATACGCTGTGGTAAATACAATCGGGCAGTTGAGCTTAAAATGATCCAGCAATTCAAAACTCACACCATCACTCAACTGAATATCCATAAACAGCAAATCAGGTTCTGCATTATTGAGAAACCATTTTTTTGCCACCTTCAGGCTGGGAATGATCTCTGCTATTTCAACAGATGGATCAACATTGCGGATCTTATTCTGCAAAACCTTCGCAATGATTTCTTCATCTTCAATAATTACGGCTTTCATACATCATGTTTTTTTAATGATCAGATCAAGGGTATGCGAATGATAAACTCAGCTGAACTTTCTTCTATCTGCACAGGTCTGCGGCTGAGGTAGTGGTAAAGCGATTGCAAACTGGCAAGCCCTTGCTTGTTGGAAGTTTCCACCATGTTTTTCTTTTGCAGGTTATTTGCCACATGCAGGTATCCATCTTTTGCTGTTATGGTAATTGTAAGTGGCGTATCAAGATCAATTACATTATGCTTCATGGCATTTTCAACCAGGTTCTGCAAGGTAACAGGTGCAATTTTTTTGTGCAGTTCTTCATCATCAACATTGATCTTTACCTGCAATCCTTCCTTGAATCTTGTTTTCTGAAGGTTAATATAGGTTTGCACAAAAGCCAGTTCTTCCCGCAAGCTCACCAGTTCATTATCCCTGTTCTTTAAAATGTAACGATAGATCTTCGACATTTGCTCCAGGAAATTTCCTGCCAGTCTCTGATCGGTTTCAATTAATCCTGATAACGATGTAAGTGAATTAAAAAGAAAATGCGGATTAAGCTGCTGTTTAAGATTTTCATACATCACCATTACTTTTTCTTTTTCCAGTAACTGGGCTTTACCCTGCAGCTGCAATAACTTTTGCTGTTGATGAATACGGTAACGGTAAACCGCATAACCTGTTGCCAGCAATAGCAAGAGCAGTAGTAAACGAAACCACCATGTTTTATAAAACACGGTATCAATATGAATGCTTATTGTTTTTTCTGTGCAATTCCATTCTGCCCGGTCGTCGGATGCTTTTACATGAAAAACATATTTACCACCTGGCAACTTTGTATAACCGGCAAAACGGTTTTGTGTGTACTTCCAGTCGGCATCCACACCATCTAATTTATAAGCATACCACGTTCCCGATGCATTTTCGTAGTTGATGGCAGCAAAACCGATTGTAAAAAAGTTTTCATCATATTTCAAATAAATTGTTTCCTGTAATAACGGCTGTTCTTCTTTTCCCGATAGTGCAAACGAAGTAAAGTATGGGGCCAATTGATTGTGCTTCATGATGAATTTGTCTGGCGCAAACCTTACAAATCCATTTTGTGTGGGCATCATTACTTCGCCATTCGCTAATAATGAAGCAGCATGTTCAGGAAATTCAACTGATGGCAAACCATGTTGTAAACCAAAAGAAGTAAAATAAGTCCGGCTGCTGTCGAGCATCATCAGCCCGCTGCCTGTACCCAGCCATAAACGATTCTGTTTATCAACAGCCAATCCACTTACACTGTTATTGATGAGCCCGTTTTTGTGGTTGTAATTTTTTATGCTGAACGTAACAGGATCTATTGCTGTTAAACCTGTAAACGTACTGATCCAGATAATGCCTTTTTTATCTTCTGTTATATCTACTACTGAATTGCCTGCTATTCCATTTTTTCCAGTAGTTGACGATTGCCAATTGTATGTTTTTTTTGCAGCAGGATCATACATGCCAACACCGGTACCGTTAAAACCAAGCCAATACCTTCCTTTACTATCCTGAAAAAACTTACGGCCACCATTGCCTGTAAATACATGCAAACCGGGAAACGACCGTATGCTGTGAAATTTCTTTTCAGCAATATTGTAGTAATAAAACCCATCACCATCACGGCTCGAAAACCAGAAATTGCCAGCCTTGTCTTTATCAGCCGAGAAAAAGAAATATGCAGGTACAGAATCTTTTGAAGTATAGAAAATCATCCTGTTCTCTTTCTGCAGGTACTTGTTTATTCCTCTTCCGGTAGCGATCCAGATATTATTTTCATCATCACACAAAACACCACGGATAGAATTGTAATGGAGCATAGCAGGTTTACCCTCTCTGTTGTTCCACTCTTTGTATTCATTTGTTAATGGATCGTAGCGCACCACACCATCAATTGTACCAAACCAGAGTTTTCCAGTCTTATCTTCCGTTGCAACTCTTGCTACACGGCGGTTACGGATCTCCTGCTCTTTATTAAATACAGGTATGATCTGAAAGAGGCTCCTGTCGGGATTAAAGTAATTCACACCATTATTGCCACCAACCCACATATTACCATCACGGTCGCTGTAAATTGAAGTGTGCAGGTTGGTGGAAGGCGTCCACATTTTTAAGGGATCATGCAGGAAACGGTCAAATCTGTTTGTTTGCTCATTATACAACAGAAGTCCGTCAAGCTGTGTGGTGATCCAGACTCTGCCTTTACTATCTGTAAGTAACGAAGTAAGATTAACCAATGTGTTTTTATCTGCTTCAAAATACTGGTCGTAGGTTTCGTAACGTTGCAGGTCAGGTGATAATTTCAGCAGGGTATGTTCACCATTTGTTACTATCCAGAAATTGTTACGCTTATCAAGTGCCACAACTGAAATGCCTGCATTTTCCAGGACAGGAATAAAAAGTTTTTTAAGCTTTTCCGTTTTTGTATCAAATTGAAACAATCCTTTGTTTGATGCAATAAAAAGAACATCGTTGTGCCGCTCAAGATTGTTTGTGCGTATTTTATAGCTGCTGTCGGGTTTGTTCCAATAAAATACTGCCTGCTTTGTAAGTGGATTATATTTTACCAGCCCCTTGTGTGTTGCAAGAAAAACAGTTGTTTTATTAAACGGCACTATTTGTGTAACCCACACTCTTTCCAATGATTTTACGGGAATGAACCGGTCGGTTTGAGTATTGTACTCCAGCATACCATCTTCAAGTCCCACAAGAAAACCTCCACTGCTATCCGCCGACATTACCCTTGATAAAGATGTGGGAATAGAAGTGGTATCTCCTGCAATATGGCTATATGTTTTTACTGAATATCCATCAAAACGGTTAAGACCAACACGGGTAGAAAACCACATAAAGCCCTTATTGTCCTGTGCAAGCGCCATAATGCCACCATCATTTAAGCCGTCCGCCACCGTTAGTTTCCTGAAAAAGAAACGGCTCTGCTGGGCAGACAATTGCAGAACCAAACAGAAACCAAGCAAGATGGAGAGAAGTATCTTCATGCGTCCTCAAATTTATTATTCCTGAGAGGATTTGAAAATATATCATTCAAAAACCGCAGAATTGGTATTGAAGTGTAGAAAAAAGGCATTGAAACGAAAAGCCCCTGTAAAATTTACAAGGGCTCCTGTTCTGATCTTTTTGTTTGTTATTGAAATGTGCAGGTGTACGTTGTAACCGGTTGTCCTGTTGAACTGAGCGTGATAGTTTTAATATAACCGTCAACATCAGTTGTGTAAGAAAGATCAATGGCAATAAATACCTGCCCGGCTGAAGTTTTCATTTTAACTGACTTTACCAGGTTTTTCGATTGCCTGCCAAACTGCCCATCCGTTACAAAACCAACCGAACGAAAATCGAACAGATCAATATGCAATGGATTATACAGGTTGGTATAATAATCAAACTCCAACGTTCCGGTTTTCTGCCCACCTTCATGGGCAGTAGCTACTGAAAGGTTACCGCTCTGATATTCGTACACAAACTTTGCTGAATAATTTGCTGATGTGACTGTGTGTGATGAAAGATAGCCGTCTGCATTGTACGTAAACTCCTGCTTTGATGTAAGTAAACCTGAAACAAAACGTTCCAACTTTACAATTCTGCCCTGCGCATCCTGTACTGCATTTTTATATTCGTGCACATTGCCCGACATGGTTTTTTTAGCAGAGAAAGGCACTCCCGGCTTGTACGATACACTCATATTGTTGTCTTTAAACGATAAGAGTTTATGACCGTTTGCATAAAACATAGTCCAGTCTGTTTGTCCCGGAGCGGTAACAGAAATAAGATTTTTGTTGAATGCCGGTGCTGATTCTGCCGGTGCTTTGTCTTTTTTACAGCTGGCCAATAAAATAATAAAGGCAGCAAAAAATAAATGTTTCATGATAGCTTTTGTGTTTTTTATAAATTAGAAAGTTGATTACTGAAATTTAAACGAATATGTGGTTGTATTGTTTGTTGTAATTTCCTTTAAAGAAACCGGGTATCCATCTGCATCAAGCGTAAATGCAAACTGTATTTCTTTATATACATTCCCGTTTCCGTCAAGTACTGTTTCTTTCTTTACCAGGTTTTTACTGAACTTGCCAAACTGGTCATCCATTACAAAACCAAGCTGCATAAATTCATACCAGTCGAGCTTAAAAGGATTGGCTGCAGTTAAATCATATTCATATAAATAAGTATTCTGCAGCTTGCCATTGATATGATCGGTGACCTTTATCATGTTGCCAGCCTGGTAGAAATAATTCAATTCTGTAGCTGAAACAATATCAACACGTTGCCAGGCTGCTTTTGTAAGAAACCCATCCCCATTATAGCTGAACTGTAATTTTGATTGCAATACGCCATTAAAATAACGGTCGGCACTAATGATCTTTCCCATTGCGTTGCGCACTGTGTTTTTCAACTCATAAATATCTCCCGTGCTGTTGTACTTATGCATTATTGAAAACGCAGCTTCCTGCTTATAATTTGTGAGTGTAAAATTTGTTGTGTTACTGACAATACGGTTAGCTGCATTGTAACTGAAGTTTTTAGTAACATCACTTGAAGATTTTGCTTCAATAAGTTTTTTTGTAAAAGCCGGTTCCGTTGTTTTGGTATCGGCATGCTTGTCCTTTTTGCAGGAACTGAAAGCTGCTGTAATTGCAAGTAAAATAAATAGATGCTTCATGTGTTTTAATTTGATAGCACAAAACTGCAACAGCATTTACTTCTTTAAAAAATTAGCTAAGCGATGTGGAGAATAATGCAGTTAAACTGTACAAATTTTAATTTGATTTGTTTTTTGATACGCTGATGCATGCTGTCAACAATTTGCTACACTGCAACTGGAAAAAAACAGTTCAACTTCATTTTTCCACAACTCAGCAGGAAACCCGCACACCCACAACGGATAAATTTCAAAAGAGGGTTTTGTGTATTCATTTTTGTTCTGTCAATCAAAACACATCAACACAAAACATCTATTTATGAAAAAGTTTTTGGCTTTCCTTTTTTTATTCTTCACTTTTACCGCTGCTGTAGCGCAGGCACCACAGTCTATCAATTACCAAGGTGTGGCCCGTAATGCAAGTGGCGTTGCTTATGCCGGTCAGCAGATCAGTGTACGTATAAGCATTCACTCAGTTACACCTGATGGTGCTGTTGAATACAGTGAAACACGCAGCGTAACTACCAATCAGTTCGGTTTATTCACAATACAGATAGGCAGTGCCGGTGCAGCAAACGTGCAGGGGAATTTCCCCGGCATCAATTGGTCTTCTACAAACAAGTTTCTTCAAACAGAAATCAGCATCAATAATCAGCCTTTTACAAGCTTAGGCACTACGCAAATGATGAGTGTGCCGTTTGCCATCAGCAGCCAGCAAACAAGGCAACTTGTCTTTCCTTTCGACACAAGCGTTAACAGTCATTCAAGTCCTGTTTTAAAAATCAAAAACACATCTACTTCTTTAAGCCCTGCAATCACTGGCGAAAGCATTAACGGCATAGCAGTTACAGGTTCCTCTGAAACAAAAAGTGGTGTGGCAGGTTCAGCATTTACGACACAAGTGGGTGGTGTAACGGGAACAAACCCGGCTATGGGCGGCTATGGAGTACATGGTTACACATCTGCAACAAACACTACAGGTGCCGGTGTTTTCGGGCAAGCGCTCCATGGTTCAGGAGTAAAAGGAGAAACCGCATTTGGCAATGGTGTTTTTGCAGTTGCAACGGCTGAAGGCACAGGTGTTCGTGCAATGGCTACTGACCTTGGGTTTGGTGTTTATTCTTCCGCAGGTAATGGCACTGCAGTATTTGGTATTGCAACCGGTAACACAGGAACAGCTGGAAAATTTTTCCAAACAAACGGAGGAGGCATGGCATTAGAAGTTGTTGGCAATATGAAAATAAGCGGTGGCAATACAAATCCGGGGGTTGGTAAAGTTTTAACCAGTGATGCCGCAGGTAATGCCCGTTGGCAAAACCTTCCTGCTCTACCTGCAGCTCCACCTAAAGTTGCTTTCAAAGTTTCAGGTGTATATCCTGGCGGTCTTAACAATTACAGTGAAATAAACTGGTTTAAAGTTTACTTTAATAATGTTGATTATGACTATGGAAATACAATCAGTGTTGGCGGTACAGCGGCAAATTCCGTTTTCACAGCACCTCACAGCGGCGTATATCACTTTGATGCATCTGTTGGCATTAGATCCGATGGAGTTGTTGGCTGGGCTGAATTAGTTCGGGTAAACAGTGCCGGACAAATAAGCAGCTTGAAAGTTTCCGCTTATGCTGAAACATTGATGGATAACCCTGACAATATTGGTCAAAGACAAAACTATTCCGTAAGTACCGATGCAAAACTTTCGGCCGGTGACAAAGTCTACGTACGATTCAGATGGTTCAATGGCGAATTTAATGATCCTGAATTAACAGGTGTATCAGCATCACAGGGCGGTGCATCGTATGTAAATGTTACACAGTTTTCAGGCCACATGGTTTTTGCAGATTAATCACAACCAATAAATCAAAAAAATGAAAGCAATTTTATTGTCTATTGCGCTATTGGTTATGATTGAATGTTCAAATGCACAATCAATTCAGCCAGCAATTCTAAACAGCAGCGGCTCTTCAGGCACAGCACACAATATTCACTTTGAATTTAACCTGGGCGAAACATTCAGCACTACCATTGGCAGCAATACGTTGGTTACACAAGGTTTGCTGCAACCAATTCTGCTTGAGCAAGGCCCTTTGCCGGTTCTTGGTCTTGCGTTCAATGCAAAACGCATCAACAACAGCCAGGTTCAGCTTGATTGGAAAACGATACAGGAGATCAATAACCATGGCTTTTCAGTAGAACGGAAAAAAGAAAGTGAACAGAGTTTTACGACGCTGTATTTTATTCCGTCAAAAGCTGTAAATGGCAATGCATCGTTACCGCTTGACTATTCAAAAACCGATACCAATAGTTATGCCGGTAAAACTTACTACCGTTTAAAACAGGAAGATCTTGATGGCAAGTTCATGTACTCAACCATACGCATGGTGAATGGCAGCAATGGACACAGCATTTCACTTAAAGCATGGCCTATCCCTTCAACAGGGCCTGTTAACATCAGTATGGACGGAGTGGAAAAAGATCAGCTGCTGGTTTTTGATAACAACGGACGATTAATGAAACAACTAAACATAAGCCGGCAATTACCCGTGCAAATAAGCGGCCTGGCTCCAGGCACCTACTTTGTAAAACTTTCATCGCAAAAGGAACTGGTTCAAAAGATCATAGTTCAATAAAAAGAAAAGCACCGGATGGTGCTTTTCTTTTTATAAGCTTATGGCTGTACCCCCTTTCCAAAAAAACTTTTCGTAAGCAAACTTTTGTCTTTTTTTCAATTAAAAACCGCAAAAGAATACATTTTAAATAAAATTTATATCCGTATCTTAGTTAGGCCTCGTTGAACAAAGCAAAAACCATCAACTACTGTCTATAAGAAAACCAATATCGGCATCAGCACATGTGCTACTGTGTGCATTTGCATTCATGGCATTGCTTAAAGCTAATGCGCAAACAAACCATGTAAGGTTACATTTAAAATGGTGGCATCAATTTCAGTTTGCTGGATATTATGCAGCTGACGTAAAAGGCTTTTACAAAGCAGAAGGACTTGATGTAACAATCATTCCAGCTGATAAAGAACACCCACCCGTAAAAGCTATCCTGAATAAAGAAGCTGATTTTGCAGTAACGGGCTCAGATATTATTTTGAATTTTGCGAAAGGTGATCCGCTTATTGTTGTAGCTCCCATCTTTCAACACTCTGCCTATACGGTTATTTCGCTCAAAGGTTCAAACATCAATACACCTGCTGATCTTATTGGCAAAAGAATCATGGCATCAGAGGATCAGGGCTGGGTACAACTGCAGGCATTGTTTTTAAAAGAAGGTATTCCGCTTGATTCACTGAAAGTGATACCGCACAGCTGGAACAATACAGATCTTATAAATGGCTTAACCGATGCAATTACCGGTTATATTTCTGCCGAACCTTATCAATTAGAAAAGGCGGGGCACCATGTGCATACAATTTTACCTGTAAATTATGGCATTGATTTTTATGGTGACCTTCTATTTACCTCAAAAGAAATGCTACGTGATAATCCCGAACTGATTGAACGATTTAAACGGGCAAGTTTTAAAGGTTGGGAATATGCTATGATGCACAAGGAAGAATTAGCAGATCATATTCTCACACTGCCAGGCGTGAAGGAGCGTAATGTAACAAAAGAAGCATTACTGTTTGAAGCCGGGCAAATGGAACATCTGATTATGCCCGGTATTGTAGAAATTGGGCACATGAATGAAGGAAGATGGCAGCATATTCTTTCCGTTCACCAATCATTAGGACTGATTGACTCTTCTACTACATTAGATGGTTTTTTGTATGATTCAGAAAAAACAGCATCAGGCAGAATTACACGTAGTATATTATACAGCAGCATTGCGGCATTGTTTGTTTTAGGAATATTTCTCATGTACAATCTTTCACTCCGCCGGGCTGTACGCAAACGCACACGTGAGCTGGAAGCAGAAGTAAAAGAACGAACAAAAACACAGGAACAATTACAAATGAACAAAGAGCGGCTGCAACTTGCCATACAAGCCGCAGGCATTGGCATTTGGGATTTCGATTTAGAAAATGATCTTGTACAGCTGGAAGATTCATTTCACAAAAACCTTGGTTATACACCTGGCGAGTTGGTCGTAAACAGGGATTTTCTGCGCCCACTCGTTCACCCTGATGATTATGCTGCTCTCAGGGATAATACAGCAGCCGGTCTTCAATTTTCTGCCGATAGTGATCATAAAAACCCCGGCACTATTGTGCGTTTGCAAACAAAAGACAAAACATGGAAATGGTTCCTCATGTCAAGCAAGGTTGTAAAGTGGGATGATCATGGAAATGCAAAACAATTGTCAGGTATTTATTTTGATATTGATGATCTGAAGAAAAAGGAAATTGAACTGAGCTCACTTTCCACCACACTGCTTAAACGAAACAATGAACTGCAGCAATTTGCTTACATCACATCACACAACCTTCGTGCTCCTGTGGCAAACCTGCTAAGTCTTTCACGCTTATTTAAACAGGAACACCTTGATGAACATAATAAAATCTATTTCGAAAAAATCAAAGAATGCATTTCTATACTAAATGATACGTTGAATGATGTAAATGAAATCCTATCGTTCAGAACAGTTGCAAATGAAAAAATGGAACCCGTGCAACTGGATACAGAACTTCAAACAGTTATTGCATCTGTAAGTGAACAGATCAACAGTACGGACACAATCATCAATACAAATTTTCATACGCCTGAAGTATGGTTCTCTAAACGGATCATCAGGAGTATTTTCCAAAACCTGCTTACAAATGCAGTTAAATACCGCAGGAAAGGAGTTGTACCGGTAATCACCATTACATCAGCTGAAGTAAAAGACTTTTACGAGATCAGGTTTTCTGATAACGGCAGCGGTATTGATCTTGCCCAATATGGCGACAAAGTATTTAACCTGTTCCAGCGTTTTCATGCAGGCATTGATGGTAAAGGCATGGGACTTTACATTGTAAAAACACAGCTGGAAGCGCTCAATGGCAGTATCAGGATCAGTAGCAGCATCAACCAGGGAACTACATTTATCATTCAGTTGTTAAAAAAAGAAATGCAGGCATGAAAGACAAATCGAAATATATCATGTTGATTGATGATGACGACATCAACAACTTCCTGAGCCGTGAAATTATTTCCATGCACCTTGCAACTGTTATCATTGATTCATTTACTGATCCGAGAGACGCTTTACAACTGCTGAATGAAAAACTACAACATAACCAGCAATTGCCCGATATTATCCTCCTTGATATTAATATGCCTTTAATGGATGGCTGGGAGTTTCTGCGTA
>NZ_CAMLGT010000040.1 GCF_946479605.1 uncultured Lacibacter sp. | reverse complement strand
GAGTTTGTGGCTTGTAAAAAAAACATGGGTTGTGGCAGTGGTTTTGGTTCGTGTTACTTAGGTTAGGGATAACTGGTTGTCTGAAAAAGTTTGCTTTTCCGGTTTAATAATGAAGGCTATTGAAAATAATACATTTCTGATAATGAAAATGAGGGCATGAATAACGATATATTGATTTTCAAAAATTTCCGAATGCTTAACAATTGTGTTATACCAAAAAATAAAAAAAGTTCCGGCAGAAAAAACCAAAAGACCTACGATGGACCAAAATGAACTTTGTGTGTAAATAAACGCAGTTTTAGGGAATCTGATTTGTTCAAAGAAGTATAAAAGGCAAAATAGCAAAATGAATAAAGTATTTATTGTTGTTATAATTGAATAAATAGTACTCGTAATTTCTATTAAAAGAGGAAGTATTTGAAGGAGTGCGAAAGTGATTGTACAAATCAACACAATTTGTTTATTGATTTGACTGAATAATACACTCGTAAAGAAAAAGTAAAGAAAGCCTAAGTAAGTAAGCGGGTTGAATTCAAGAATTAAATCTGAAATATGGCGATTATTACTCTTTATAGAAACAACAACCACAAATTGTTGGATAATGGTAAATATTAAAAACAAAAAAATTACCCAGTTTTCTCTTTTCTGTAACTTGAAACGGAAAAAAAAGAGAAAACTGGGTAATAATAACGAAAGTCTTGCTATAGTTTCTAATAACTCCAAGAAGTTGTTTTGGAGCCAAATATAAAGAACTTTAAAGACTTAAGGATACCAAAGATTACCAGCCAGCAGTCTTAAATGACTGATCGCCAACAACGCCTTCTTCAGCTTCCAGTTCGCCTGTAACTTTTACTACGTTGTAGTTTAAGATTGGGTTCATGTTTGCATCAACACCAACCAAAATCGCTTGACGGATCCCCTGTTCGTTATAGCCAGGAACGATTGTAATGCCAGCGCAACCAGGTTGAGCTAGGATCTTTTCGATCAATTCTCTGCCGAGTGTATTCGCATACTGTTGTTCAGGGTGTTTGTCAAAAAAGCGCTTAGCCATTTCTTCACCAGCATCAAATCCAATGTGGCGGCCAATAGTTTCTACTTGTGGTTTTTGAAGTAATTCTTGTTGCATAGTTGTAGGTTTAGAAGTGAAGTTTAGGCATCTAAATTTTAAAAAATTGCTTCCCTATGCAAGAGGATGAAATGTGAATAACCAGTAAGTAATATCATAAAACGTTTATTTTAAATTATTTATACCTGAAAAATTCGAAAATAGGTAATTCGACTAAAGCAATATTACGATATTTTTTACGTAAAATTACTATTTGAAAAATGGGAAATTAACGATGCTGGACAGCGGAAAAGGTGCAAGTGAATGTGCGATGTGAGAAAAATGTGAATAAGTGAAAACACTTAAAAATATACGAGACCTTGGATTTTAAAAACGGGACTTTGAGTGATTAAACCAAACTGAAACGTATTTGTAAGAATTACAATATGTAAAAATTCTTCATCATTGGGTTACTATAAGCAAACAGAACTGTTTTGCTTTCTAATCAAAACAAATATACACAACATCTGAAAGAGCTAAAGCGTACTATTGACTAATCTTTGGAAAGCAGAGAATACTGCTTTTATGTTCTTTTTCCGAAGGCATATTCAGTAGTTTAGGCAAGATTTCCATCGTTTAAACCCAATTTTACTCTTCGTATTCTTTGAAGTGTCAAAACTCTGAAGTATTTTGCACTAACCTCAAAAACCACAATATCCCATGTCATCAGACTCTAACATTAAGTTCGCCATTGCCGACGATCATAAAATTTTCCGTGACGGAATTAAAATGGCTCTTGGCGGCAGACCCCACCTCAAATTAATCTGGGAAGCAGAAGATGGAAAAGACATGATGCACAAGCTTACCATTAAGAAGCCGGATATTCTTTTAATGGATATTCGTATGCCCGAGCTTGATGGAATTAATGCACTGCAATTGATCCGCAAAGAATATGAAGAGGTTAAGATCGTGGTGTTAAGCATGTATGATGACCAACAGATGGTAAGCAAAATGATGGAAATGGGAGCCAACGCATACCTCACCAAAACCACCGATCCCAATGAGATCTACGATGCCATCCTAACCTGCATGAACGAGGATTTTTATTTTAACGAGCTTGTAAACCAAGCTGTTCTGCTTAAGCTTAATTACAAGAAAACGGTTAAGCAGTTTTACCCAAATGCAACAAAGTTCTCAGAAAAGGAACTCCAGATATTAAAATTACTGTCGGAAGATAAAACAACCGAGGAGATATCGAAGATCGTGTTTCTTAGTCCCAGAACCATTGAAACGATTCGCCAGAATATGAAAAACAGAGTGGGCGCTAAAACAATTGCAGGCCTCATTGTATACGGAATGCGTAACCGGCTGATTGAATAGTACCGTAAAAACCACAATTCCAAAGTCAGGTACTACTACCTGTAAAAATGACCAAAAAAAGTTTCAATTTGCACTCTGAACAAGTATTCTGTCTTTAACGATATATCCTATGTACACAATGAAAACCGTAAAACCAGCCGAATCAACCACTGACTTAATTAAAGTAGCCATCACAGACGATCACGTTCTGTACCGTGCCGGTGTAAAAACGGCATTGGGCATGAAAAAGGATATCCAGGTGATCTTTGAAGCCGATAACGGCATGCACCTGTTGAATATGCTTAAGTCCATTCAACCGGATGTAATCCTTCTTGATGTGCAGATGCCGATCATGGATGGCATTGCTACGCTCCCCGAAGTAAAAAAGCTTTATCCCGACATTAAAATCATTATGCTGACCATGCACGACGAGCATACTATGATCACCAGGTTAATGGAGCTTGGGGCGAACTCATACCTCACTAAGAATTCTGATAGCGAAGTGATCTATGAAGCAATTAAAACCTGCCACGAACAGGAATATTTCTTCAATACACTTACCAATAAAGCATTGATTGATGGCCTGAAAATGAAACGCCAGGGCGATGCAATGATGGGCCACGATGTAAAGTTGAATGAAAAAGAAATCACGATCCTTCGTTTAATGTGTGAAGAAAAGAGCACAAAGGAAATTGCAGACATTGTGGATCTGAGTCCACGTACAGTAGAGGCAATCCGTGATAAACTCAAATCAAAAATCGGAGCCCGTTCAACAGCTGGCCTCATCTTATATGCGGTAAAGCATAATATTATTGATGGATAAAAAACGAACCAAAACCAACCGAACAAGGCGATACTGCAAAGTATCGCCTCTTTTTTTGAATTACATTCGCTCAGCATGGCATTACAATATAGTCTTGATGGGAAATTTTATGCAGGCGATCAATTGTTGATCCATCCAGATAACCGTTCTTTCAGGTATGGCGAAGGATTGTTTGAAACCATGCGTTTTCATAAAGGCGCTATCCCTTTATGGAATTTGCATTGGAAACGGCTAAGTGAGTCAATGCCTCAACTGTATTTTCAGTTTCCGGCGCATTTCACGGAAACATTATTGAAAGCAGAAGTTGAACGGGTTGTAAGAAAAAATAATGCAGAAGGTTCAGCAAGAGTCAGAATTACAGTTTTTAAAGGTGAAGGTGGTATTTGGGAACAGCCTTCCTCTTCTTTTCATTATTTGATACAATGTTGGCCATTAGCGAACAATGTGGTTCGGATGAATGAAAACGGGCTGGAGGTGGGGGTGTTTGAAGATGGTAAAAAGAGTTGCGATAAATTCTCCAACCTAAAAACTAATAATTATTTATTGTACACATTGGCAGCACAATTTGCCAGGAAAGAAAAATTAAACGAATGTTTTGTATTAAATCAATATGGAAGATTGTGCGATGCTACAATTGCAAATGTTTTTTGTATTAAAAATAATAGCATTTATACCCCACGATTAGAAGAAGGCTGTATTAGTGGTGTTATGCGCAGGTACTTATTGGATCAGCTGTCATCAGCCGGATACAATGTAAAAGAAGGTGCTTATCTGCCATCTGAAATCGAAGCGGCTGATGAAGTGTTTTTAACCAATGCAATGAATGGGATCCGTTGGGTAAAAAGCTTTGGCAGTAAAACCTATCATTGTCAGCAAACAGCAGAACTATTCCGCCAATTTATTTCTCCGCTCTTTTTGTGAACATTCTTTGGTTGAAGTTTGTTAACCTCACATGGCAAAACAGCATGTAAATATTTGTTGGTTCAGGCGTGATCTTCGTTTGCATGATCATGCAGCATTGTACCATGCATTGAAAGCGAAAGTGCCTGTATTACCTGTGTTTATTTTTGATAAAAAAATTCTTGATGAGTTGGAAGATAAAAATGACCGACGTGTAGAATTTATTCATCATGCTGTAATAGAAATGCAACATCAGCTGAAAAGCATGAACAGCAGTATGGAAGTGTACTATGGTTTACCAGAGGAAGTGTTTCAAAAATTGGTTGAAAAATATACAGTTAGTAAAGTATTCACTAATCATGATTATGAACCTTATGCACTGCAAAGAGATACTGCCATTCAACAGCAATTAAATAAAGCAGGCGTTTCCTTTTATACTTATAAAGACCAGGTGATTTTTGAAAAGGATGAAGTGTTGAAAGATGACGGCAAACCTTACACTGTGTTTACCCCTTACAGCCGTAAATGGAAAGCAAAACTCAATGAGTTTTATCTAAAGAGTTATCCTGTAGAAAAGTATAATGCTTCTTTTTTCAAGCAAGAACCAGTAGCTATTCCTTCATTAAAGGAAATGGGATTTGAAGAAGCCAACATCTCTTTCCCCTCTGCAGCAACAAGAAAAGAAATCATTAGAAAATATAAAGAACAAAGAGATTTTCCGGCAATCGACGGAACAAGCAGGTTAAGTGTGCATTTACGTTTTGGAACCATCAGCATTCGTGATCTGGCAAGAGAAGCAAAAGGATTAAGCGAGGGATTTTTGAATGAACTTATCTGGCGTGATTTCTATCATATGATCCTTTGGCATTTTCCACAAGTGGGAGAAGGCAAAGCGTTTAAAAAGGAATATGATTTTATTGAATGGCGGCATAATGAAAACGATTTTCAGCAGTGGTGCGATGGACAAACAGGCTATCCTATTGTTGATGCCGGTATGCGTGAATTGAATGCCACAGGTTTTATGCATAATCGGGTACGCATGATCGTTGCATCGTTTCTTACCAAACATTTACTCATTGATTGGCGGTGGGGCGAAGCTTATTTTGCAAAAAAATTATTGGACTTTGATCTGGCTGCAAACAATGGCGGCTGGCAATGGGCTGCGGGTAGCGGTTGCGATGCAGCACCTTATTTTCGCATCTTCAACCCTTATTTGCAAACGCAGAAGTTTGATCCGAAGCTGGAGTACATTCGGAAGTGGGTGCCGGAGTTTGAAGGTTTTGATTATGTAAAGCCAATTGTGCAACACGAGTTTGCACGTAAGCGTTGTCTTGAAGTGTACAGCAAAGCGTTGAAGAAATAGATCAGGGATATTGAGCTGCAGTCTGTAACATTCGTTCAACAGCCTGCATACCATCATCACCCAAATCAAGCGAATAGTTGTTTACATACAGGTCAATGTGCTGACGCATCACCTCTTCACTCATTTCCTGTGAATGTTGTTTTACATAGTCTGTTATCAAGGGATAATTGCGAAAAGCATACTCAAGGCTTTTTCGTATCAACCGGTCAACTTTATGATGAAGCTCTGCATCAATTCGCTGGTGTGCCACAATACCTCCTAACGGTATTGGATAACCGGTTGTGTTCTCCCAGTATTCTCCAAGATCAAGAACTTTATGTAATCCTTTCTGCTGATAGGTAAACCGGTTTTCATGAATAATTACCCCCATATCAACACGACCGCTTACAACTGCTTCTTCAATTTCATGAAAGATCATGAACTGTTTTTGTTTTGCACCTGGAAACGCCTGCGAAAACAAAAAATGTGCAGTTGTATTGATGCCCGGTATTGCAATTGTTGAATTGTAAACCAGCTCTTGAAGAACATCGAATGTCGTACTTCGTACTTCATTCTTCGTAATTAAAAGAGGTCCCACACCTTTGCCCAGTGCGCCACCGCTTTTTAATAAGTTGTATTGATGACGAATGAGTGGGTAAACGCCATAGCTGATCTTTGACAGATCAAGCCTGCCTTGCTGTGCCCATTCATTCAATGTTTGTACATCTTCTAACTGTACATCAAACGACAGCCCCTCGGTGTCGATTTTTTTATTGACCAATGCATCAAAGATGAAGGTATCGTTAGGACAGGGAGAAAAGCCAAGCGTTAATTTCATATCATCAACATTTATAAACTTTCAATCAGTCTTATCAACTCTTTGTTCAGGTTTTGCACAGCTTCTTTTAGTTTCCATTTTTGTTTGTTCCGTTCACCTACATAGTTCGAGATACTTCTGATCTGTATAAACGGTATGTTTTCTTTCAGGCAAACCAAATGAAGAGCAGCGCCTTCCATGTTCTCAATCTTCGCTTTGTATTTGCTTGCATAGAGTTCTGCTGTTTTCTTTGATGTTGTGATTTGGTTCACAGTTACACTTCCCACTAATGGTAATTTTGTACGCTGCATCAACACATCAAAAGGGTTCGGCAGTTTTTTTTGTTTGAAGGGGAAGTTGTTTGATGCAAGAAGTTTCAGATCAAAAACATCTTTGTAGCCATCTTTTTCCAGCACACCTAAATCAGCCAAAGACTCTTGTTTTACCGCAACCACATCGCCAAGATTCAGCTCCCGGTCCAGAGCTCCGGCAATCCCGGCCATAATGATCACGTCGGGTCTTTTCACCTGTAAATGCTTCATTAACGCATAACTGGTGTTCAGCTGACCAACTCCTGTAATCAGGAAATCGAGCTGTAAATCAATATAATCCAGCTTGTTTGTGCTGCGGCAATGTTCAATAAAGGGCTTGAGTTCCAATACGGTGGCGGCTACAACTAAACAGTTCATGAAGCAAATTTCGGGAAGATTAAAACAACTTTGCCAATAACAGCAAAATGCCGCATTCTTATTACCTTTGCGGCCCAACAATTTTTAGGTTTCGGCAATGGTTTACTTAACAAGATTAGAACATTTTAATGCGGCACATAAACTCTACAATCCTAACTGGAGCCTGGAGAAGAACGAAGCCATGTTTGGCAAATGTGCCAACGAAAACTGGCATGGCCATAACTATGACTTGTTTGTGACCATTAAAGGGCAGGTGAATGAAGACACCGGTTTTTTATTTGATGTAAAAAAACTGAGTGAACTGATTAAAATTCATGTGCTGGAAAAACTTGATCACAAGAACCTGAACCTGGATGTTGATTTCATGCAAGGCAAAATGTGTTCTACAGAAAATTTGGCAAAAGCGATCTGGGAACAGTTAGGCCCGCACCTTCCTGCTGAAGTAAAGCTTCATTGCATTAAGCTTTACGAAACGCCCCGCATTTACGTTGAATATTTTGGTGAATAAACTTTTTGCGGCGTAACTTGTTATAGTTCTTCAATCCCTGCAGATTGCTTTTGCGAAAGTGAGTGGCAGGAAAAGATAATAGGGTTTCTGTCATGCAAAAGAAAGTATCTGTTTTTCGTCACGAACATTTTAATGCTGCTCATCGCTTATACAACCCGGAATGGGCAAACGAGCGAAATGATGCCGTATTTGGCAAGTGTAACAATCCTTCTTTTCATGGGCATAATTATGAGCTGGTAGTGAAAATAACCGGCGTTCCTGATAAAGAAACCGGCTATGTGATGGATCTGAAAGTATTGAGTGACCTGATAAGAAAAGAAGTGCATGCCCGCTTTGATCATAAAAATCTGAATCTTGATACAGTTGAGTTTAAACAGTTGAACCCAACTGCAGAAAACATTGCAATCGTGATCTATGATCTGCTGCGGCCGCATATCGATGCCGAAAAGGATTTGCAGATACGCTTGTATGAAACACCGAGAAATTTTGTAGAGTATCCGGCATAATTGATAAAATACTAAATAGTAAACGATAGTTTGGTATGAGTTGTCCTCTTCAAACTTTCAATTATAAAATTTCAAATTCAGTCATGGCTTATAAAAAAACAGAACAATACGAAGAGAAGGTTACATCGGGCTTAGTGGATAGTTACAGAACTGCTCTTGAGTTGCTTGGGGAAGACCCTGCTCGTGAAGGTTTGCAAAAAACACCTGAACGTGTGGCAAAAGCAATGCAATACCTTACACATGGTTATAATATGGATGCGAAAGCTATTCTTGATAGTGCCAAGTTTCATGAAGAAGTGAGTGAAATGGTAATTGTAAAGGATATTGAATTATACAGCATGTGTGAGCATCACATGTTGCCATTCTTTGGCAAAGCACATATTGCATACATTCCCAACGGATATATAACGGGTTTAAGTAAACTGGCAAGGGTGGTAGATGTGTACAGCCGCAGGTTGCAGGTGCAGGAAAGACTGACCACGCAAATACTTGAAGCAATAAAAGAATCATTGAACCCGCTTGGTGTGGCTGTAGTGGTGGAAGCGCAGCATTTATGTATGATGATGCGTGGGGTACAGAAACAAAATTCAGTGACCACAACATCTGCTTTTTCCGGCGAGTTTCAGAAAGAAGCAACAAGGAGTGAGTTTCTGAAACTGATTTCAGGGAAGTTTAATTAGTATCTTTTTATTGATAGAAGAAGTCTGTTGTAAATATTGCAACAGACTTCTTTATTTTTGGCCATTAAATATTCATTATGAAACATGCGTTTGTATTTCCGGGTCAGGGTTCACAGTTTAGTGGAATGGGTAAGAATTTATATGAAGCAGGAGTATCGGCCCAGCGGTTGTTTGAGTCAGCAAATGAAATTTTAGGATTCCGCATTTCCGATATCATGTTTACAGGAACAGATGAAGATCTGAAACAGACCAATGTAACACAGCCTGCTGTTTTTTTACATTCTGTGATCGCTTATAAAACAATTGAATCAGCAAAACCCGATATGGTAGCTGGTCATTCATTGGGTGAGTTCAGTGCATTGGTTGCAAACGGTGTATTGAGTTTTGAAGATGCATTGCAGTTAGTAAGCGTTCGTGCAACAGCCATGCAAAAAGCTTGTGAGTTGAATCCTTCAACAATGGCAGCGGTGCTTGCTCTGGCGGATGAAAAAGTAGAAGAAATCTGTAAACAGGTACAGGAAGAAACAGGCGAAGTGGTTGTGCCAGCCAATTATAACTGCCCCGGTCAGTTAGTGATCAGTGGTTCATTAAAGGGAATTGATATTGCCTGCGAACGTATGAAAGCTGCAGGCGCAAAACGTGCTTTGGTGTTGCCTGTAGGCGGTGCATTTCACAGTCCGTTAATGGAGCCGGCACGTGAAGAATTGAAAGCGAAAATTGAAAGCACAAATTTTTATGCACCACAATGCGCCATCTATCAAAATGTGGTAGCAAAAGCAGTACTGGATAAAGATGAGATCAAGCAAAATTTAATTGATCAGTTAACAGGTGCTGTGCGTTGGACACAAAGTGTGCAATCAATGATTGCAGATGGTGCCAGCAAGTTTACCGAAGTTGGCCCTGGTAAAGTGCTGCAGGGCTTGGTACAAAAGATCAATAAAGAAATGATAGTAGAAGGAGTGAATTGAGTACGAATTACGAAGTAGTAAGTACGATACTAAAACAGCCGCAATTATTTGCGGCTGTTTTAGTAATAGTCAGTTGCTCAAAGTTTGCAGCTAAGGGCCATTAGCTTGCAGCTATATTTATGTTGCAATTGATCCACTCGGGATCAAAACTAGCGTTGTACTTTTTGTAGAAATTAATAGCAGGCTCATTCCATTCCAATACCTGCCATACAATTCCACTGAAGTTTTTTTCTTTTGCTTCAATAATAAGCTGATCGAATAACAATTTGCCGATGCCTTTTCCTCTTGCACTTTCTGTTACAAGAATATCTTCTAAATACATACGTTGGCCTTTCCAGGTGGAATAACGGATATAATACAGTGCAAAGCCAAGTACAACATCATTCTCTTCTGCTACAAAGGCCCACCACACAGGGTTGTTGCCAAAACCACTGTCAATAAAATGTTCCAATGTAACAGTTACTTCCTGCGGTGCTTTTTCGTACAGAGCAAGTTCGTTTACCAGCTCCATCAATCGTGGGCAATCTTCTTTTACTGCTCTTCGAATTATAATACTCATATTATTGTCTTATCAATTTTTGTCTGACGGCCTAAGGGCCGTGCCGATGAGGTTTATTTTTTTCTTGTTGCTTTAAATGTTCCGTTTGGTTGAATAAAGTAAAGCGCTGTTACTTCTCCTGCTGCATTCTTTTCAAAACGAACACTGTAACCGCTGATGGCTTTAAAATTGAACAAATCAGGTTTAACAGGAAGCATTTCATAATCAGGTTGACCCGGTACTAATACCATCAACGTTTTTTCACCTTTAATGTATGCTTTTACAATGGTGGGTCCGGGCAATTCATATTCGCCAACGTATTTTTCAAGATCTGCTTTGCTTACATCAATGGTTTCTGTTTTCTTTCTGAACTCAATATCTTTTACACCTGTTTGCAAAGGCAACGAAATTGACTCGATATCTCCTTTGATATTAATATTGAACTGTCCTTTCATTGCATCATCTTCATCTGCATCAACACCATCTGCAACAGGTATAAAGTTGAAGTAGTTATAATGATAGTGCTTCACTTTAAACGTAAGTGCATTGAATTTTGCAATCATTGAATCTTTCTGCTGTTCAATAGTGATAGTGCCATAGCTTTCATTCGTAAATGTTCCTGCATAATCGATAATGGCATGCGTAGGTCTTGTGCCAAGTTTGCGTTGTGTGCTGTCGGCTTTCAGTTTTTCTTTTGCTGCAACTTTTGCTTTGTCAACCGCAGTTTTTTGTGTGCGGTGCCAATCTTTATATTTCAAACCAAGTAAACGATCTGCAATAGTATTACGGATGATGCCGGGAACAGGCGATCCATTTTGATTTACTGAAACAAAAATGCCGATACTGTCTGTTGGGAAAAAGGAAACGCTGCTGCTGAAACCATCAATGTTACCACCGTGCTCCACACGATAGTGACCACGATAGTTTGCAAGAAACCATGCAAATCCATAGTTGCTGAAAAATACATCTGGTTGTTCTTTGCTTGGAAGGCCACCGCTGATGACCATTTGCGAACTGATGGCTTGATTATAATACATTGCAGGTAGAATTTCTTTACCATTAAACTTGCCGCCATTCACCCACATCATCACCCAATTGGCCATGTCTTTTGCATTAGAGTTGATAGAGCCTGCCGGACCAATTGCATCAAGATTCATAAATTTCATACGCTTGATCACACCATCTTTTTCGTTATAACCAAATGAATAATCAGGTGCTTTTACATGATCATTCATCGATGTGTTGGAGGCGTTCATGCCTAATGGTGTAAATAATTGGTCTTTGATCAATGCTTCCCAACTTTTACCGCTTAGTTTTTCTGCAAGCACGCCTTGTGTTAAAAACATGAAATTGTTGTATTGCCACAATCTTCTGAGTGGTGCAGTCTTTTCAAAAAAGCGAATGTTGTAAAGCAAACTGTCTCTTTTTGTTGTAGAGCCATACCATGCAAGATCATGTCTTGGTAATCCGGTACGGTGACTCATCATATCCCTGGCGGTAATATTATTTGTCATTTCATCATCAATGAAACGTAATTCAGGTAAGTATTGATGAACGGGCTTGTCAAGATCAAGTTTGCCATCTTTCATTGGGAAAGCCAGCAGTGCGGACGTAAATGCTTTGGTACAACTACCTATTGCAAACAATGTATTTTCTGTAACAGGAATTTTATTTTCATAGTCTTTGTAGCCAAAGCCTTTTGCAAGGATTACTTTGTTTTTTTCAACTACTGCAATTGAAACACCGGCTGCACTCCATTCTTTTAAAATACGGTTGATGAATGTGTCAATGCCAGTTAAACGTTTGTCGGTTGTTTGGGCATGTGTTGTTTGTATTGCTGCAACGGCAACAAGAAGTAACATGATTTTTCTCATGGTGCGATGTTTTGATTTTCGTCGGTACGGTCAACGACCGTCAAACGATATTATAAAGATTGTAATGCCTGCTCAAAGTCTGCTATCAGATCTTTCACATCTTCAAGACCCACTGAAATACGTAAAAGATTATCAGCAGTTGGAGAAAGATCGCCTTCAATTGATTTGCGATGTTCAATTAAACTTTCTACACCACCTAAACTTGTTGCATGTGTAAACAACTGTAATTTGTCTGCAAGTTTCAATGCGGTTGAACGATCTCCTTTTACAAGAATCGATAACATGCCGCCAAAACCATTCTGCATTTGTTTTGCCGCAACAGCATGTTGCGGATGCGATGCTAAGCCGGGATACAACACACGTTCAATCTTAGGATGTGTTTCAAGGTACGTTGCGAGCTGCATGGCATTGTTCGAGTGAATGGGCATGCGTGCAACAAACGTAGTGAGGCTTCTGCAAAGCAACCAGCAATCATACGGTGAAGGAACTGCACCGCCAAGTTTTTGAAAGGAGCGGATGCGTTCGTAACGCTCATTTGTTTCTTTAAAGATCAATGCTCCACCGAGTATATCACTGTGGCCGCCTAAATACTTTGTGGTAGAGTGAAGTGAAATATCAACACCCAATTCAGTTGGTCTTGTATAAAATGGACTGGCCCATGTATTGTCAGCCACAGTAAAACAATTGTGTTTTTTTGCAATGGCAACAACAGCTGCTATGTCTGTTATTTTCAAGGATGGGTTCGATGGTGTTTCCATCCATATCAGTATAGTGTTTGGCTGTATTGCCTGTTCAATAGCAGCATGGTTGGTCATATCCACTAACGTGTACGATAAACCGAACGGTCCAAACATAGCATCCAAAATAGTACGGATCGAAAAATAAGTGTCATCTGGTAAGATGATATGATCGCCAGTTTTCAAACTTTGAAACACATTTGTTGCTGCTGCAAGTCCTGATGCAAAACTTACACATGCTGCACCATTCTCCATTTTCGCCAGTTTTTGCTCAAGTGAATGGCGGTTAGGATTATCGTAGCGTGAATAAAAGTAACCACCAGGATAGCTGATGCCATCTTCGCCACGTTCGAAGGTGGTTGATAAAACGATGGGCGACATTACAGCGCCGCTTTTGTCTTTGATATTGTCTTCGTGAATGATGCGTGTAGAAAATTCCATTGTACTCCATTTCAGTTTCAGCTTTAAAAATACGCATTAATACAGCTTAAACCAGCCCGCTTGTAAAGTTTGCATTGGGAGTGTCACTATGTTCCTGTTCATTTTTTTGATTATTTCATTAATTTCAGAGTAAAACAACTTTGTATGAAGGAATTACTGCAGGCTTATGCCACATATAATCGTTGGGCATACGAACAAATCACAAATACAATTCTTGACATGGACGAACATCTGCATCAACAAATCGTAAAGAGCAGTTTCCCCAACCTGTATGCAACAGTTCTGCATTTATGGGATGCAGAAAGTATCTGGTGGCAGCGGATGGAAGGGCATCAGCAAATGGTGATACCAAGTAAGCAGTTTAATCCTACAATGAAAGAGGCCATCAATGGTTTGCTGCAACAGTCGGGTGAATGGGAGCGTTTTGTAAATGCTGTAACAGAAGAAGAACTGCATCGTGAGTTTGATTATAAAAATATTAAAGGCCAGCCTTTTCGTTCTGCAGTGTGGACAGTGTTGCATCACCTGTTCAATCACGGCACATACCACCGGGGACAGTTGGTAACAATGATGCGTGAGTTAGGAGTAACAGAAGTCCCTGCAACAGATTTTGTACATTGGTACCGCACACGTATCTGACGTTTGAGAGAACGTTTTTACAGCTACAGGCTTGCCCTGGCAATCACACTTTCAATAAACGCTTTTGCTTTTTCTTCCTTTAGCTGTGCATACAATTTGCGGTCATGATTTGCTTCAGCTGCCAGCTGTTGTTTTAACTGCTGGTATTCATTTCTTGCTTCTGTATTTGCACGTAAATAATTTCTGAATAAAATATGCCGTTTCAGTTCTTCGCAATCGGCAGAACAAACGTAAAGGTGATGAGCAATTGTGTTTAATGCGTTGTTGTCTGTGTATGTTGGAACTCGTTTAAAAACTTCTCTGTCCTGAATGCCTTGATTGCCGTTATGATAATAGCCTGCTTTTTCTAGCCTGATTTTAATTGTGGAAAAATCACTGCTATTTTGGAAGAAGATGTCAACATCGATAATTGGCTTTGCTGCAAGACCTGGAACAGCGGTGCTGCCGATGTGTTCAATTGACACAGGGATATTCAATAAAGCATCAGAAAGCATTGCTATGATTGCCTGGAAATTGAAAGCCCAGCTGGTTGTATATTCCTGTATGAGCATAGGTTGATTTGTAAAACGCTTTAAAGCTTATGCACCAAATTGCCTCAAATGATGATCGGCATGTTTGTAAGCAAACAATCCAACTTCATCTTTCGTCATTGGCCCAAAGAAGGGATGAACAAAATTGAGGTTATTATAATCTGCAAACTGTTCAATACTACTGATCCATTCTTTTTTCTGCAGATCAATATCGCACTGCTGGCCGGTGGTTTTTAGCAGTGGGCTGGTGGGTGAATTTTTTCCAAAGCCTTGTTCATCTTTCAGTGCTCTCTTCAGCAACATTGGCCCGATGATCCGGCCAATAAAAACACGTTTGATCATGATTTTGCCGAAAAACATTTCATCGCACAGGGTGCAATGCTTCAGCATTTGTGAAACATTCATTTTACCCCAAAGCGCATGATTCTGCAGTGTTAATGAATGAATACGTGTTACAAGTTCGTTTCGAACTTCGGCATCAAAAACTGTTTTCATCTCTTTGTTTTTTGTTGGCCGCTGCCGGCTTTGGGGAATTTGCTAAGCTATAACTTAATTTTTAGTGGAAAAACGTTTGTCGGCACATGAAGAATTGTACAGTGGTGTATGCATGGGCAAATGACCGTCAACTTGTATCCCTGCGCATAAAATTGTATGTTTATCCGATGAAGGGTTGGGTTCTGTTATCATCATTTTTAATTGCGTTGTGTTTATTTTCAGTGCTTTCCTGCAAGCCGGAATATTCCTGTGAAAATTGCCGGGGTAAGAACCGTCCTCCCATTGCCAAAGCCGGTGCAGACAAAACAATAAAATTACCGAAGGACAGTGTTTTGCTCGATGGAACGGCATCAACTGACCCAGATGGAAGAATAACAGAATGGTTGTGGCGAAAAATAGCAGGGCCATCTTCATTTACAATAAAAGATACAGTGGTAAGTGTAGCAGCAGTTGGCAAGTTGCTGCCGGGTGTTTATAGTTTTGAATTGAAGGTAACAGATAATGAAGGGTTGTTTGCAAACGACACTGTGAACGTTTTTGTAGATAGTGCAAACGTGCCAAACCGACCTCCTGTTGCAAGAGCAGGACAGGATCAAATTATTACATTACCTGTAAGTAAAGCGACGCTTGACGGAAGTGCATCAACAGATCCCGACAATAATATCATTGGCTTTGCATGGCGAAAAATAGCTGGCCCGTCCAATTCTGTTTTTTCAGATCCAGTGGCTGTACAAACGGAAGCATCAGGTCTTACAAATGGAGTTTACCAGTTTGAATTAACTGTTACTGATGCCGAAGGATTGTTTTCAACTGATACAATGAAAGTAACCGTTAATATTTCCCCCAATAGATCACCTGTTGCAGAAGCTGGAAATGATATTACAGTAACGTACAATTTACAAACCTGTAGTATAGAGCCTTCTTCAATTACTTTGGATGGCAAATTGTCGAGAGATCCTGACGGCACAATTGTTACCTATCACTGGTCCGTTGTATTTGCCGAAAGTTCTTCTGCTATCATAACTAATCCGAATTCAGTTAGTACAACAGTTACGAATCTTATGCCCGGTACTTATGGTTTTCAGCTACGGGTTACAGATAATGAAGGGGCTTTTGATGATGATACAATTATTGTGAATACAGTTTACAGTAACAGGCCACAGTTGAATGCCCGCCTTATTCCAATAGGAACATTGAGCGATCCAAGAAAAGTAAGTGCAGTTGCAACAGCAGGTAATAAAATTATTTTTGCCGGAGGATCTTCAGTTCCTTCTGGTCCGGGCCCAAGTTTTTCTTCATCGGTAGACATTTATGATATGACTACCAATTCATGGACGAGGGCAGACTTAAGTTTACCAAGGTCGGGAATCACAGTTGCTGCAATGGGAAACAAAGTGTTCTTTGCAGGAGGCACAGGTATTCTTCCTTCAGGCCGTATAGGATTAACATCACGGATCGACATTTATGATGCTGCCACAAATACATGGGACATTATGGAAATGCCACATGCTGATGGACAATTGGCTTCCTTAGCTTCAGGAAACAAGTTGGTAATAGTTGGTGGCAACTTTGCTGATGTATATGATGCTGTTGCTAAACGATGGACAACCACCAACTTTGGACAACCACGTTATTTGATCACAGCAAATAATGTAAAAGGTAAATTATTTTTCGCCGGCGGTGTTACCAATAAGTCAACATTAACACCTACTTCCAGGATTGATATTTATGATCCTGCAGCCAATTTGTGGTCGGTTTCTCAGTTAAGTAAACCCAAATATGGAATGTCTGGTTTGTTTGGACGGAATTTGATTTGGGCCGGTGGAATAGTTGATGGAAAGACATCAAATGAAGCGGAGATGTTTGAACCGCTTTCCGGCACTACTTCCTTTTCCTGTTTGTTTCAGCCAAATGCTTTTTCTTCGTTCAGCTCCGGTCAATTAAACGGCAAAGCAGTTTTTTTTGTATCGAATGGTAAGGCAAAAAACAAATTTGATATTTACGATCCCCTCACAAACATCTGGTACATTGGAGTTTTGAATGAATCATTAACTGAGCCGGTTGTGATTTATGCAAATGGAAATATTTATGTTGCTGGTACTGCCGGTAACAGCGATGGATATCACAGGCAGGTATGGAAACTTGAATTTTAATTTCTCATCAAAAAATATAATTAATAAAAAAGCGGCTGCTTTCACAACCGCTTTCCTTTATACTTCGTTCTCTTTTTTTAAGTCTCAGGTTACTTTCCATCGTACGCCCACTTGATCCAGGTAGCGCCCCATGTAAAACCACCACCAAAAGCAGCAAGAACAATATTATCACCTTTCTTTAACTGGCTTTCCCATTCCCACAAGCAAAGCGGAATAGTACCGGCAGTAGTGTTACCAAATTTTTGAATATTGATCATCACTTTTTCTTTTGCCAGGCCCATGCGTTCAGCAGTTGCATCAATAATGCGCAGGTTAGCCTGGTGCGGTACCAGCCATGCAATGTCTTCGCCTGTTAAGTTATTTCGCTCAAGCAATTCTGCACTCACATCAGCCATGCCTTTCACAGCAAACTTAAACACCGTTTTTCCTTCCTGGAAAGCGTAGTGTTCACGGTTGGCAACAGTTTCCATTGTTGCAGGACGAAGACTGCCACCTGCTTTCATATTCAGGAAATTTCTTCCGGCACCATCACTTTTTAAAATGCTGTCCTGCACACCATAACCTTCTTCATTCGGCTCAAGTAACACACAGGCAGCACCATCGCCAAAGATCACACAAGTGTTACGGTCGGTGTAATCAATGATCGCACTCATTTTATCAGCACCAACAACCACCACTTTTTTGTAACGGCCGCTTTCAATGTAAGATGCTCCGGTTGTAAGCGAAAAAAGGAATCCGCTGCAGGCAGCACTCAGGTCGAAGCCCCATGCGTTGGTAGCGCCAATTTTATCGCACACCACATTGGCAGTTGAGGGGAACACCATATCCGGAGTAACAGTACCCACGATCATACAATCAATTTCTTTGGGATCAATACCACGTTTTTTACAAAGGTCGAGCACAGCAGGAACGATCATGTCCGAAGTTGCAAGACCTTCACCCTTTAAAATTCTTCTTTCAGAAATACCGGTTCTTGTGCGGATCCATTCGTCATTGGTATCAACCATTTTCTCCAGGTCGAAGTTTGTTAACCTGTCTTCGGGCACCCATCCGGCAACGGCCGTAATGGCAGCAGTAATTTTATTGCTCATGTATGCTTTTTAAATTATTGGTCAGGGAGGAGATCCGCTTAACCGGCTGCAAATATAAGTATTGGAAAGCAAGGAGTTGTTAGTGGCTTACTACAGCCTTTCAGACCTTCATCTTTCAGAAGAAATCATGTAAAAGCATAGCCGTGAATGAGAACCCTTTGCAAAAAACTCTATTTTCGTTTCATGTTTGCATACCTCAAAGGCACATTCACGCTAAAGACCCCCACTGTTGTTCATATTGACGTTCATGGCGTTGGCTATGAAGTTCAGGTTTCACTTCATACTTATTCTAAAATTCAGCATGCACAGGATGGCGTACTGTTTACACACCTGCTTGTTCGGGAAGATGCACACATACTTTATGGCTTTTATGATAAGCAGGAAAAGGATGTGTTCCTGCATTTACTCAGCGTAAGTGGGGTGGGTGCTTCAACTGCACGGATGATGCTTTCCTCGTTGCAGGCTGAAGAAGTGGTAAGGGCAATTCTTTCAGGAAACGAAGGTCTTTTGGAAAGTGTAAAAGGCATTGGAAAAAAGACGGCACAACGTATTGTGCTTGAATTACGGGATAAACTGGCAAAATCTCCTGTAGAAGCGAATATTTCTGCACTGACTCACAATAGTTTAGACCTTGATGCGTTAACAGCTATGACCGCTTTAGGCATTGCCCGAAATGCAGCTGAGTCAGCCATCAAAAAAGCCCGGCAAACCGGTACGGAGTTTACTGAGGTACAAGCGCTGATAAAAGCTGCACTGAAGTGCCTTTAATTGACAAAACTTATTTGCTTAGAGACACATTGACCCTGATGCAACGCACCATATCTGGTATCAAGGCCCTCCTGACCATTGTACTGACCTGCTCATTCCTGACGAGTTATGGCGGTACTCCTTTTTTTCAAACGCCGGCAAAAGATACCACCCCTGCCCAAAACAATTTACGTTTTCCATTAACTGATCGTAGAGGTGATGCATTTACAGAACCGAACAAAAATACGTTCGATCTGCAACGCCCATCCAATATCAGGGATTCTATTGCATACGATCCTGTAACCAAGCGTTACTATATCTACGAAAAGATCGGCCGCAGCTGGTATCGCAAACCGAGCTACCTCACATTCGAGGAAATGCTGGCTTACAAAAGCAGGCAGGATGAACGGGAATATTTTCAACGTCGTTTAAATACCACACTTAATCTCAACAGGAAAATACAGGATCCGAAACTGCAGGTTCGCCCCAGTTTCTTTAACCGTTTGTTCAGTAACAGCGGTATTCCCAAAGTAGAAATTCGCCCGCAGGGCGATGTTACACTCACTGCCGGTTACATGGGGCAGAATATTAAAAACCCAACCTTGCCTGAACGTGCAAGAAAAAACGGTGGTTTTGATTTTGATATGAATGCCAACTTTGGATTGAATGCCAAGATCGGCGATAAACTAAACTTTCCTGTAACCTATAATACACTCGCCAACTTCCAGTTTGAAAATCAACTGAAGCTGGATTATGTGGGGAATAACGATGCCATCATTAAACGCATTGAAGCAGGTAATATCCAGTTTCCGGCAAAAGGAACATTAATGCCCGGTGCATCCGCTTTGTTTGGGTTGAAAACTGAACTGCAGTTTGGTAAGTTGTATGTAACAGCTGTGCTCGCCAATCAAAATTCAAACCGTCAGCAAGT
>NZ_CAMLGT010000039.1 GCF_946479605.1 uncultured Lacibacter sp. | reverse complement strand
CTCAGCTGGGAAAAAACAACCACAACAAATGTTGGAATTGAGTTTGGATTGTTTAAAAACAGGATCAGTGGTACCGTTGACTGGTACAATTCAAATACAACCGATCAGTTGCAACGCCGTTCTATTCCTTCGGCCAATGGTGTTGATTTCGTTTATTTCAACTTAGGCGAAGTAAACAACAGAGGTATTGAAATAGGACTGAGTACGGTGAATGTTGAAAAGAAAAATTTCCAGTGGACAACAGATTTCATGTTTACTGCAAACAGAGAAAAAATTGTAGATATTGATGGCAGCGGTAACAGCAACTTTGCAAACCTTTGGATATTAGGACAACCTTTACAGGTGTATTGGGGATTCCAGAAAGATGGTATTTTCCAATACGAAGATACTGTTCCGGGAAAAGGAATACTGGCTACTTATTACTGGCCAAAGAACGGACGTAACAATGCAAACTACCAGCCCGGCCGTATCAAGATCATCGATGCAAACAAAGATTCTGCGTTTAGCCCTGCAGACAGAATCATCTTAGGTTCACACAATCCTGATTTCATTGCCAGTATCGGAAATACATTTACGTATAAAAATTTCGAACTGAACTTCCTGGTTTATTTCCGTGTTGGCGGCATGTACCGTGTTCCACGTCCGGGTCTTGTTGGCCGTTACCAGTCTCCAAAAGTAAATTATTGGACGCCCACAAACCCAAGCAATGAATACCAACAGCCCACACAAACAAGTGATATTCCTTTGAACTGGGAAGCGCTTACTTATCGTAAAGCAACCTTTGCACGATTCAGAAATATTACATTGACATACCGTGTGCCAAAAACATTCACTGACAAGTTGCACATGACCAACTTCTCAATCTATGCAAGTGCAGTAAATCCTATTCTGCTTCATAAGCAGTCTGATTACGATCCAGAAACAGTTCCTTATCGTGAATTCCCGGGTTCAACTACAAACCAGGTAGGCCCAACATCGTACAGCTACAAGAGTTATGTATTTGGTGTACGTCTGGATCTCTAATCAATTTATTGCAAAACCTAAAAAATGACAATCATGAAAAGTTATATCAAGATAATGGGTGGAATGATGATAGCGGCAAGCATGCTGGCTCTTTCATCCTGTAAAAAATTTATTGAAGAGGAATTGGTGACCACACTTACCGAAGATTATTACAAAAGCGATGCGGGGCTTGAAGACTTGGTGAAATCAGCCTATGCTCCTTTGCAATGGCGTTTCTCCGGCGAGCAATCGTATTGCATGTACAATTTCGGTACAGATGAGTTTAGAGAAGGTGATCAGTTTAACAATGTTCGTTATAATGATTACGATGCGAACCTGAATTCGAACGATGCATTTGTAAATGGTTTATGGACGAATAACTATTCAGGTATCCGCCGCTGTAACCAGGGAATCGAAATGATCTCTGCATTTAACGATGCCTCTTCACGTGTATTAGGAACACAAGCGCAAAAAGACTTACGCATAGCAGAGTTAAAAGCATTGCGTGCTCTTTATTATTTTCAGTTGGTAACACAGCTTGGCGGTGTGCCGCTTGTTACAGCAGTACCTAAAGAACCGCAGTATGAATTTCCACGTGCAAGTGTTGCGGAAATCTATAATCTCATTATCTCCGATTTTAAAGCAGCCGGCCCTGCATTACCCTGGCGCTATGCAGGTGCTGACCGTGGCCGTGCAACCCGTGCAATGGCTTATCATTTTCTTGCAAAGGCTTACCTTACCCGTGGCAGTGCTGTAAGTGATCAGCGTGGACAAAAGCCAACTGACATGGATAGTGTGATCTTTTTTGCGAATGATGTTATTGCAAACAGTGGACATGCACTGGAAGCTGATTATGGCAACCTGTTCAATTCAGCTTATCCAGACGGAACAATTCCAGCTGTTGGTCAGAATGGTTCTGTACCAACAGGTAGTAAAGCAAAGATTGATGCGAATAATGCCAGCAACGAGATTATATATGCGGCACAGTTCAGTTCAAATTTAAACCTTGCAACATCCACTAATAATCAAACACATCTTTTTTATCCCTCTGCATACGATGCCGGTATTCCAGGTATGGCACGTGATTTCTTTAATGGTCGTCCGTTCAGAAGATTACGTCCAACTGATTACACCATTGATATTTATGACAAGATCAATGACTCCCGTTTCTTCAAAAGTTTTCAAACTGCATTCTATCGTAACGTTGCATCAAACACCAACCTTCCTGTATTCACGGCAAGCAACGCTCCCGATCCAAGTTTGGTTGGAAAACCAAGAGTAGGAATAGGCGACACAGCTGCCATTTATATTGTGAATCCCATCAATATGCCGCTGCTTACATCAACCATTGCAAATATGCGTTACTACGCTGTATTTGCACGTTATAAACAAACAACTGCTGGCGGTGCAATATCATCTGACTATACCGGTAATAAATACCTCACGCTGGTGAAGTTTGGCGACCCTATCCGTTTAACAACCACCAATAACGAAGCAAGAGGTATCCGCAACGGTACATTTGTGCGCCTTGCAGAAACCTACCTGATGCTTGCAGAAGCATACGGTCGTAAAGGTGATTATGCAGCTGCGTTGACCAATGTAAATATTCTACGTACACGAGCAGCATACAAAGCAAACGAAGCACGCAGTCCACAGATATGGCAGTACATGGGTGGGCCAAACACCTTGCACAATACAACAGCTACAAACCTTGCCACAACTGCACTGTTTACAACAAACGCCGCAAGCGAAATGTACCCACCATCAGCAAATTCAGATGCAAGCAGGTTCATCCACTTTATGCTGAACGAACGTACACGTGAATTGTGTGGTGAATTTTACCGCTGGGAAGATCTTGCACGTACAGAAACATTGTTTGAAAGAACAAAACTGTACAATGCAGATATAAGCCCGTCGTTTGCACAGTACCATAAACTGCGCCCAATACCATTGCTCCAGATGCTGGCGCAAACGGTAAACGGCAAACCAATGTCTGCAGCTGATATGGCTGCTTACCAGAACCCCGGTTATTAATACCAATACAACAGGCTAAAAACCGAAGAGCTGCTTTACAGGCAGCTCTTTTTTTACGCCATTACGGGAACGATTGCGTTAAAACCCTTTGTTTTCAGGACGGGGCATGACAGTTGATTTTGTCAGCTGGTATAATTTAGTCCTGTTGATAAACATTGATTGCTGTTTGATGTTATCAACACTAAACTGATTGCTGAACTAAAGATTGCTGCTGTATGACGATTGCTGATAAACTTGCTGTATTCTATTGCCATTTCCGGCAAAATTTTCCGCTATACAACTTTATCCACTTACGTTTTTTCTGTAAGCAATGTTTGTTTTCTCTCAACCTGAAATTCTGTATTTCTCAAACGATATAAGAAATGATCTGTAGTAATATGCTTAAACAATTGAAACAGGTATTCCTTTTCTGTGCATCCGTGTTTGTATTACTGTCTTGCCAGAAAAAATTTGATGAATTTTATGAGCGTCCAGATTCTCTTGAGCAGCCTATTTATCAGCAATTGCAGGCGAAAGGCCGCTTCACACAGTTTTTAAAACTGGTAGATAAAGCAGGCTATAAACAAACACTTTCTGCTGCCGGTTACTGGACATTGTTTGCCCCGCACGACTCTGCTGTAACGTTGTATCTCACGCAAAATAATATTGCAAATGTAGATGCCATTGATTCTGCATCTGCACGCAGGATCGTTACCTACAGTTTGGTATATAACGCTTTTAAACAGGAACGCATTTCCGATTATCAAAGTAACCTGGGTTGGGTAGAATCTGCTGCATTTCGCAGACGTACGGCCAATTACACAGGTATTTACGATACAAAAAACCAAACTGGCCAGGATATTAAAGCAATTGCATCAAACCGTAACAATACAGGCGCATTGTTTTATGTAGATGCAGATAATAACAACAAGCATATCCCTATTTTTGAAACAGGCTACATGAGTGGAAAGTCGTTAACAGCAAGCGACTATAACTATTTTTATCCAGGTTCGGTTTATACCGGTTTTAATGTTGCACAGGCCAAAGTGGTAGAAAAAGACATTGCTGCCGAAAATGGTGTAATTCATGTTGTGGACCGGGTAATAACCAGTTTGCCCAGCATTGATCAGTATATTGGTTCAAACCCCAATTACAGCGAGTTTAAAAAACTACTCGACAAGTTTTTGGTGCAGTACGTATTAAACCAAACTGTTTCGCAGAATTATAAAAATATCAACGGTGTTGCTGCCGATATTTTTACGAAAGTGTATAACTCCAATCTTGCATTTTCTCTTAACAACGAAAATTTTCTCAAGTTGCAGGATAACGATGGGCAGGCAGATTGTTATACCATGTTTGTTCCTGAAAATGCAGCATTGCTCAGTTACATAAACAATGTATTACTGGAGCATTACAGCAGTGTGGATGCTTTGCCAATTAATGTACTGTACGATTTTGTAAATGCACACATGTGGCGTACTGCAGTTTGGCCGTCTAAATTCAGTACTACGTTTAACGCCGTTGGTGAAGAGGCCCGTTTTAATCCCACATCCGATATTGTTGATAAGCAGGTTTTGAGCAATGGTATTTTTTATGGTACCAACAAAGTACAGGAAGCGAATGTGTTCAGCAGTGTTTATGGAAAGGCTTATCTCGATCCCAAGTACTCTATCATGACCAGCTTGCTGAATCTTGATCTGAAATTTCAAATAACAAACATCTACCAGAAATATACGCTTTTCCTTATAAGCAATGATGCGTTCAACGCAGCAGGTTATTTTGCTGATGCAACTGTAAGCAACAACGTAAATGAGCAGTGGCGTTATACTCCACCAGGTGGAGGTACACAACTTACAGGCTCAAGCGCACTTGTGCGGTTGCAAAGGATTTTGAACATGCATGTAATACCCGGACGTGATCTTACTGCATTGACCAATCCCGGAGTAGCACTTTCCAATTCTGGCGAATTTTTAAAATTTGAAAATAACACAATCGGTGCTGCAGGAAATTTTGATGCTGCCAGCATTGCTAATGTTGTAGATAAAAAAACAGCTAAAAACGGAACTGTTTATTACATTGATCGTTTGCTGCAGTTCAGCGAACGTACTATTGGTAAACATATTGAAGCATTGGGCGTTGCCACAACATCGCAATACAATTACTTCTGGCAGTATTTGTATAATTCTCCCATTTTTAATCGCACGACGGGAGAGATTATTCAGGTGGCATCAGGTTCATTCTACACCTTCTTTATCCCCAATAATGCCGCCATTCTTGCCGCTGTAAATGCAGGCTATTTACCAGGTACCGGTACTGCGCCTAATAAAGTGCCGAAGTTTTCAACTACGGTTGCAGCAGAACGGGAGCAGATAGATGCCTTTATTTATTACCATATCCTCAATAAGAAAAATATTGCTACCGACGGACAGGAGAGCGGCACATTTGAGTCGATTTATAAATTCCCGAACGGTGACCCCTCAACAATTTTTGTAAACAATTCTGCCCCCAATAATCTCATTTTAAATGATATGATGAACAGATCGGGCAATGTACTCACTGTATCAAGCAACCAGCTTAGCAACAGGTGTACCATTCATTTAATTGACAACTATCTCCGTTATAAATAAAACTAATTACCCAAATAATGCAACGTATGTGGAATAAACGAATAAAACTGCTTTCCTTCACTGCATTTTTTCTGCTGCTGACAGTAACTGTTTTTGCACAGGAGGTATTGCGTGGAAGAGTGACCGATAAAGAGGGTAAACCATTGCAAGGTGTATCTGTATCTGAGTTGGATGCTGACAGCCGGATCGTACGTGGTACACAAACAGATATTGAAGGTTATTTCGTTCTGAAAAATGTGAATACAAAAAACCGGATTTCTGTTTCTTATATCGGGCACAAATCCGTTACACAACGCATTAACGGACGTACTTCCATTAATTTTTCATTAGAAGATTCGCAGGCCGATCTTGGTGAGGTAGTGATAATAGCACGCCCGTCTTCTTCAAACGGAATGATCAATATTCCTGAAAAAAACTTAACAACTGCTGTTGCCCGCATTAATGCCAAAGAACTGGAAGAAATGCAGGCGCCAAGTATCGACCAGGCTCTACAAGGTCGTTTAAGTGGTGTGGATATCACCGCATCAAGCGGCGACCCGGGTGCTGCCATGAACATACGCATACGTGGGGTATCGTCTATTAACTCTACCGGTATTCCCATGATTGTCTTGGATGGTATGCCCTATGAAACTGAAATTCCCAGCGATTTCAACTTTGGTACTGCCGATGAACAAGGCTATGCACAACTCTTAAATATTTCGCCAGCCGATATTAAAGATATCAGCGTGTTGAAAGATGCAGCTGCCACAGCTATCTGGGGTGCGAAAGCCGCCAATGGTGTATTGGTGATTACAACCAAAAGAGGCAGTGTTGGTAAACCTACGCTGAACTATACATTTAAAGGTTCTGTTTCGCTGGTGCCTAAACCAATTCCGTTATTAAACGGCGATCAGTATTCTTCGTTAATACCAGAGGCTTTTATGAACCGTATTGGTACTACGTTGAATACAACTTTAAACCGTGAGTTTAATTATGACCCTAACGATCCTTACTGGTATTACAACTACAGCAACAATACAAACTGGATTGATGCCATTTCAAGAACAGGATATATCCAGGATCATACAGTTAGTTTAACAGGTGGTGGCGAAAAAGCAAAATACTTTGCTTCGGTAGGTTGGTTCGATCAAAAAGGTATTACCATTGGAACAGGCTTGCAACGTATCAACACACGTATCAATCTTGACTATACTGTTTCTGAAAAAATTAAATTCTTTACCAGTTTCTCCTACACACATTCAAACCAGGTTCGTCATTATCTCTCCAGCAACGAATCTTCAATTCGTGGTATGGCCTATATTAAAATGCCAAACATGAGTGTGTTTGAGTATGATGCAGAAGGTAACCTTACAACAAACTATTTTTCTCCTGCAGGAAACATCCAGGGGCAATACAGCCGTGTATATAATCCCGTTGCCATGGCCGATAAAGCAAAATACGGCGTATTGGGCGACCGTATCATTCCACGTTTCCAGGTTGATTATGATATCATCAAACGTGTATTGAAAGCAACATTTGATGTACAGTTCGACATTAACAATACTAAGAACAACAGCTTCCTTCCACAAATAGCAACTGGTCGTCCTAACACTGAAACAGTGGTAAACCGTGCATACGATGGCGATATTGATGCATTTAGTGTTGGTACAAAAACCAGTTTGGTTTTTACGCCTCCGTTCAAAAACGATGATCATAACCTGCAGGCATACATGAATATTCTTACCAACGATTATACAGCCGTATTCCAGGAAGTTATGTCATCAAACACCGCATCTTCATTGCTGGTAGATCCTTCAATCCAGTCCCGTACACAAAACAACGAACTGCGTGCTGTATCCGGGCAAAATCAAAACCGTTCTGTTGGTGCATTGATTGGGGCACAATATGGATTTAAAGACAAATATGTTATCAATGCTACGTTACGTGCAGATGGTAACTCTCGTTTTGGTCCTAATTACCGTTATGGATTGTTCCCTTCTGTATCTGCACGTTGGCGTATTTCAGGAGAGAATTTCCTGAAAGATGTAAAATGGATCGATGACCTGAGTTTACGTGCCAGCTATGGTATTGCCGGCCAGGTTCCCCGTTACGATTACCTGTTTTATAATACTTATACCACGTACGATTATAGTTATCTCGATCAGGCAGGTGTTATTCCTTCACGTATGGAGTTGAAAAATCTACGTTGGGAAACATTGCGTGGTACAAACATTGGTTACAATGTAAGCCTCTTCAAAAACCGTGTGCGGATGGATGGTGAAATTTACCGCAACCGTACCAAAGATTTGTTTTTTGACGGTTTGCAAATTGCTTCTTATACCGGTTACAATTCATTGTTCATGAATGTTGGCACAATGGATAACCAGGGTTGGGAACTTGCAGTGTGGACTCAGCCTTATAAATCAAAAAACCTGACTGTAGGTTTCGATTTCAACCTTTCCGGAAACCAAAACGTTATTCGTGAAATTTCTGAATTCTATCCCAGCCAGCGTGGCGATGTAACTAAGAATGGTGAGTACCTGCGTTTACTGCAAATCAACAACCCGTTTGGCTCTTTCTATGGTTATAAATACAAAGGTGTTTATGCCGATAAACAGTCAACCATTGCTACCGATGCAAAAGGAACGCCCATTGTTGGTCCAAACGGTCAAACAATTTACATGCGCTTTAACTACCCGCAAACGGACTATATTTTTCAACCGGGTGATGCCATGTACGAAGACGTTAACAAAGATGGTAACATCAACTATATGGATGTTGTTTACCTCGGAAACAGCAACCCGAAACTGTCTGGTGGCTTTGGTCCATCCGTTACATGGAAGAATTTCCGCTTAACATCTTTCTTCAGTTTCCGTTGGGGTTACGATGTAATTAACGGTACCAAAATGAACACCACCAATATGTTTGGTTTCGATAACCAAAGTACAGCTGTGTTAAGCCGCTGGAGAAAAGAAGGTGATGTAACGGATATGCCACGGGCTTTAATTGCAGGTGGTTTTAATTGGCTTGGAAGCGATCGTTATGTTGAAGATGCATCTTATGTACGTTTCAGAACAATAACCCTCCGTTACAATTTTGATAAGCAGGCGCTGAAGAAAATGAAAATGAAATCGGCCAGCTTCTATATAACAGCAGAAAACCTGTTCACTTTCACAAACTATCTGGGGCAGGATCCTGAAGTGTCGTTCCGTGGTTCCGATCCGTTCCGTGTATCGTACGATTATTCAATGACGCCTCCGTCAAAAAATATCACTATTGGTTTAGTAGCAGCATTCTAATTACAAACGCATGAAACAGATTAAAATTCTTACATATTCTCTTTTGGTGCTTGTTGCAGTAAGTTTCAGCAGCTGTAAAAAATGGCTGGAGTTGAAACCGCAGGATGGTATTGTAAAAGAAGAATTCTGGAAAACGAAAGAACAGGTAAAAGCATCTGTTATTGGTATTTATTCGTCAATGATGGAATACTCCAGCGGCACGTATGGTAATCCAACAAATTATGTTCCTTCGATGGCCGAATTGTTTTTTGTTTGGGGCGAGGGCAGGGCCGATCATGTTGCCAATGCAACAGCATCGAGTGCTGATGATATTGCCCTGATCAACGTCAACATTCAACCTACGAATGTAAATGCAAACTGGAGGCCCTTCTATCGTACCATCAACTTTTGTAATACGGTAATTGAAAAGGCTCCCGAAGTGCTGGCAAACGATAATACATTTACTCAGCAACAACTCAACAACTATTTAAGTGAGGCGCTCACCATCCGTGCACTGATGTATTTTTATTTAGCCAGAACCTTTGGTGATGTTCCTTTGAAACTTGATGCAACATTGAGCGATGAAAACATTACACCCATTCCCAAATCAACACAGGCAGAAATTTTTGCGCAGGTAGTTAAAGATCTAACCGAAGCAGAAAGCAAAGCTGTAACTACGTATGGCGATGTTGCTTCAGATAAAGGACGTGTTACAGTGTACACCATCAATGCTATCCTGGCTGATGTGTACCTGTGGATGGAAAAATATACAGAGAGTATTGCCGCTTGCGATAAAATCATCAACTCAAACCGTTTTGGTTTAATTCGTGGAGCAACTCAAAATGGCCCAATTGTAGAATACAACGAAAACTGGTTTAATACACTTTATTACAACGGTAATTCAAACGAAGGCATTTTTGAATTGCAATTCAGCCAGCAACGGTTAAATCCTTTTTTCCAGATTTTTTCCTCAAGCATTTCTGCCCGCCGCTGGACTTCTGTACCTGATTTGATGGATCGTGTGTTTACAGTTGATTATACCAACGATCAGAACTACGATATACGTGGCGATGGAGGTTCAGTGCGTGCAGCAACATCTACTGTTTGGAAATATGTTGGTGCTAATGCAACGGCACTGCGTTCACTCGATCAAAGCTTTGCACACTGGTTTTTTTACCGTTATGCCGATATTCTGTTGATGAAAGCAGAAGCGTTGAATGAACTGAGCCGTGGGCAGGAAGCATTGGATCTGGTGTACACCATCCGCAACAGGGCAAATGCTTTACAGGCAACGGATCTTACTCCGGCTGCAAATGATAAGAATCTTATTCAGGATTTTATACTGGAAGAACGGGCACGTGAGTTTTGCTTTGAAGGTAAACGCTGGTTTGATGTATTACGGAATGCAAAACGTAAAAATTACGAGCGCCTGAACATTCTGTTGAACATGGTGGCCATTAGCGCTCCTTCCAATATGCAACAATCAGCACAGGCGAAATTGCGTGATTATAACAGTCATTACCTGCCGATTTACCTGTACGAAATACAAACCAATAAGCAATTAGTACAAAATCCATTTTATAAATAATTGAAACCTGCATTTATGAAAAGAAATATTGTTCTTGCATTTGGCTTGGTTGTAACAATGGCACTGCTCATGTTTATGCCGGGCTGCAGAAAAATCAAGATCGAAGAATCTACAACGGGCGATGTGAATATTGTGGGTTACCTCGATAAAAATCTTGATTCATTTTCGCTTTTCCGCCAGATTCTTGAGCGTACAGGAAACGCAGCATTCTTAAATGCCTATGGTGCTTATACTTGTTTTGCACCAACAAACAGCGGGGTAAAAACTTACCTGGCTGGGCTTGGTGCTGCATCGGTTGACGCTGCAGATATAAACACCTTAAAGGATATGGTGCGCCTGCACTTGCTGGAAGATACCGTTTATACAAACTCATTTACCGATGGTAAGTTGCCGGTAATTACCATGTATGGTCAGTTTTTGGTAACGGCTGTTGCAAATAAAAATGGTGTATCCAGTTATTTAATTAACCGCCAGGCATTGGTACAGCGGTCGAATATCCGTGTTGGCAATGGTATTATTCATGTTGTTGACAATGTACTAAAGCCGGCAGTAAAAACAATTGCGCAACAACTGGAAGAAAAAACAGATTACTCAATTTTTGTACAGGCATTAAAGGAAACCGGATTTTACACAAAATTAAATACTGTTGACAGCGATACTTCTAAACGATGGATGACGGTATTTGCGGAAAGTAACCAGGTACTTGCAGACAGTGGCTTTAACAATTACGCCGCATTGAAAGCTAAATATTCCAATACAGGTAACCCTGCCAATCCTAAAGACAGTCTTTACATTTATGTTGCTTATCATATTTCTTCAGGCTTAAAGTTTCTGGGCGATATTATTTCAACACCAACACATGAAACACTGCAGCCACAGGAAGTGATCAGTATTAAACTTATTGATCAGCAGGTAGTGGTAAATGAGGATGTGTTTAATGGTGTACTTGAAAAGGGTGTTATCCTCAACAGGGAAAAGAGTGATATTGCTTCCACCAATGGTGTATGGCACGATGCGGCTTCGCATTACATGGTGAAGTTCCGCAAGCCTACTGCGTTGTATTGGGATGTATCATCGTTTGAAGAAATTATGAAATTGCCTGCTTACTATAAAAAGGCCAACTATAATTTCTCCCGTCCAACAGAAGCAGATCAGCCCATTAAAAGTCAGCCATGGGGTTGGGGTTCTTTAGCCTCAACAAATACCTACTCATACATTTATTCTTCAGCAAGTTCTATTACAAACTATGCATACAACAACGACATCAGCATGTTGCCGATGGGACTTCCGGCACGTCCTGTTTGGTGGGAACTGCAAACGCCGCCGATTGTAAAAGGTAAATACAAAGTATGGGTTTGTTACCGCCAGCAAAAACAATCGAGCAGCTCCAATATGCTTTGCCAGGTTTCTGTAAATGGTGAAATTATGCAACGTACCATGAACTTTACCGAAACAAGACCAGCAGGCACCGATTCCGAACTGGAAGCAATCGGCTGGAAACGGTTTACAGTTAACACAAGCAATTTATGGGCTTCCCGCCTGGTAGGTGTGGTTGAGTTTACTACTACAAAATCGCAGACTGTTCGTATTACTCCGCTGGTGGGTACACAAAACAACAATAACCTGGATATGATTCATTTTATTCCCATTGATGAGGAGCAGGTTCTGCCACGTTTCTTACCAGATGGTACCAAGGTTTATCAATAAAGCGCAAACAACAGTTGAACAGAAAAAAAATACAAATGAAGATCAGGCTTACATATTTGATGCTGGCTGCAGCCGGGCTCCTAACACTGCAAACATTCAACAGTTGCAGTAAGGTAAAGGATGAAAGCACAGCAATTAACGATCCTGCCTTGCAAATGACTTTAATGGATATGGTTAGTGCCAATGCACAACTGAGTACATTCAAAGAGTTCCTTGTAAAAACGGGGTACGATAAAGTAATTGCATCATCACGCAACTATACTGTTTTTGCACCGGTAAACAGTGCACTGGCATCTGTAGATCCTGCTATTGTGAATGATGCTGCAAAGCTGAAAAGTTTTGTGGGTAACCACATTGCTTTACAGCAGTATCGTACAAGTGATATAAAGATCACAACCCGTATAGGTATGCTTAACGGAAAGTTTACCAACATGCTGGGCCGCAAAATTGAAGAGGCAAGTATTACCACTGCAGATAAATATGCAGGCAACGGTTTGCTGCAGGTGATTGATAAAGCGTTACCGGCTTTAAATAACTGCTGGGAGTTTATTACAAACAGCAGCGACGCCCCGGTTAAGCAAAAAACGTTTATGCTATCGTTATTCCGCAAAGTATTCGATACAACCAATGCTGTATTGGTAGGTATTGATCCAAATACGGGGGAACCTATTTACCAGTCAGGTACCGACTCTGTGTTTACCAATCTTTTCTGGAACAAGGTGTATGATTTAAAAGAAGAGAAAAAGCAATTCACCTTATTTATGCTGAGCGATAATGCATGGGATGCAGAGGTGGCTAAGTTTATGCCATACTATGTTACCAATACAGCCGACAGCAATACACTTGTAACCAGCTGGAATGTTGTACGTGATTTTGCAGTGGATACCGTTTATCAGCCCAATGCAATACCCGATACAATTGTTTCAAAGTTTGGTACAAAGCTGCCGGTGAATAAATCAGCTATTGTAAAAACAATCAAAACAAGTAATGGTATTGTGTACATCATGAACCAGATGAATGTACTGCCTGCCAGTAAAATTCAAACAATCACCGTTCAGGGCGAAAGCTATAATACATCAAGTGTGAACCGCCGTTCCAATACTTATTTCCGTGATCGTTACAATACGCTTACAGGAAAAGATTTTACAGACGTGCTGGTATTTAATCACGGAGTTTCTAATTTTTGGTTGCGCTACGATATTCCTGAAGTGCCCTCTGTAAAATACAAAGCATACGCAGTAGCGTTAAATGATTTCCAGACTGCAGCATTTACTCAGCGCCTTGGCATAGGTGGTATTGTAACTACTTTGTCTATGCCTGTTAACCCAAATATTTACAGCGAAGTGTACATCGGTGAGTTTACGCAAAGCAAATATTCACCTGTATTTGATTTGTATCTGCTCGGGGCAAACAGTACTACCGCTGCTGTTAATCCACTTGTTTGCGATTATATTAAGCTGGTGCCAAGTTTATAAACGAACTACCATTAAAAGAAAGTTGTGATGATAAAAAAGAATGTACATAGTCTGGTTATTGCAATGCTTGTTGCTGCGGCGTTAAGCACTTCGCAGGAAGTTGTTGCCCAGCAGAAAACTACTGCAACAACCGATACAATACCCACATCCCAAAAAATTGTAGTGACGGGAAAAGTAACCGATGCTGCAAATAAAAAGCCATTGGCAGGCATTCGTGTGGAAGTAAAGAATTTTTCTGCTGCCATTACAGATGATGATGGTGCATTTACCTTAAAAGTTCCTTCTTACTTTACCGATATTGAAATTAGCGGTGAAGGTTATGCCCCCAAACAGATTTCGTTGAAAGGCAGCACTGCTGTTGCAATATCGCTGCTGTCTGAAACTGCTGTTACTTTTCAGGAAGATGTGGTGATGCCATTCGGTAGTGTGCGCAAACGTAACTTAACTGCAGCTGTAAGTTCTTTTGATGCAAACAGCGATTGGGGCAGACCCTTTGAAACAGGCGATGCGGCTTTGCAGGGTAAAGTAGCAGGTTTGAATGTTATCCGCCGCTCAGGTACACCAGGCAGTGGTGCGAATCTTTTTTTACGTGGCTATAACTCGTTGTATGGTACCAATGCGCCGCTGGTAGTGGTGGATGGTATTGTGTATGATATGAATGATTATGGCAGCAGCATCATCGCCAACAACTTTACCAATCCGCTTGCACTCATCAACATCCACGATATTGATAACTATACAGTAATAAAAGACGCCACTTCCATGTTCGGAACAAAGGGAGCAAACGGTGCCATCATTATTACTACAGCAAGAGCAAAGAAAGAGGCTACAAGCATCGACTTTGGTATGTACACCAGCTACAACCAGATGCCCGAACCGTTGAATGTGATGAATGCTTCCGGTTACCGTTCTTACCTTACTGATGTATTACAAAGCAAAGGTGTTAGTGCATCTGAAATTGCAGCAATGCCGTTTATGAACGATGATACAACAGGCAACAGTTCGTATTACCGTTATCATAACAATACCAACTGGCAGAAAAATGTGTTACGTAACAGTGTTAACCAAAACTATTACCTGAAAGTTACCGGTGGCGATAATATTGCTACCTATGCATTAAGTGTTGGCTTCAGCCGTAATGCAGGTACTGTTAAAAACACTGATCTTACCCGTTACAATACACGCTTTAATGCACAGTTCAACTTCTCAAAAAAGTTTACCGGCGTTGCAAGTCTTGCTTTTACGTATAACCAAGCGAACCTGAAATACCAGGGTGTGGTTGATAAAACAGGTGCATTATATACTGCATTAACTAAGTCGCCTTTTCTTGCAGCAAACGAAGTAAATGAAAAAGGGATTCTGTCGCCCAACTTTGAAGATACAGATATGCTTGGCATAAGTAACCCATCAGTGCTTGTAGAAAATATGCAGGCTTACAATCGTTACTATCGTTTCATGGGTTCTTATACGTTTAAATACGATTTCAATAAATACCTGTCTGCATCTTCATTGCTGGGTATTGTGTACGATAAAAACCGTGAGAACATTTTTGTACCCCGTAAAGGTGTGGCAGATGATACGCTGAGCAATGCAATTGCCGACAGCCGTTTGGGTACACAGGTGCGTCGTTTGTTTACAGTTTACAACGATACCCGTCTTGAATACAAGCGTACCTATCAATTACGTCACAGTGTAGCATCCCGCCTTGGTGTACGCTACCAGCAAAACCGTGCTGAACAGGATTTTACCTTAGGTTATAATTCTGCAACAGACGAACTGGTAAGTGTGCAGAATGGTGTAAATGCTTTGCGCCAGACAGGTGGTGGAATCGGCGAATGGAACTGGATGAATACGTATTTCAATTTCGATTACGGATTTAAAGACAAATTATTCTTGTCTGTGAATGCAGCAATGGATGGTTCATCACGCTTTGGAACTAAAGCGAAAGGTGGAATTTCTTTAGGCGAAGTGCGTTATGCAGTAATGCCTTCGGTTTCAGCTGCATGGTTGCTTTCATCAGAGCGTTTTATGGCTGGTTCCAGTATCGATCTGTTAAAGGTTCGTACAAGCTTCAGTCTTAGCGGAAACGATGATATTGGCAATTACACAGCACGCCAGACATACAGTTCGCAGAACTTTTTAGGTATGCAGGGGTTGGTACGCAGCGGCATTGCCAATCCAGCAATTCAATGGGAAACCAATAAGAAATTTAATGTTGGTGCAGATATAGCTTTCTGGAATGAACGCATCAGCGCAAGTGTTGATATCTATCACAACAAAACCGAAAACATGCTGGCGTATGAACGTATTAATACGGCTTCAGGTTTTGAAAATGTTTTGACCAACAGCGGCAGCATGAAAAATTCAGGTGTTGAAGCAGCTCTGAATGTTCGCACGATCAATAAAAAGAAACTGAAATGGGATATTGGATTGACCATTGCCCACAACGATAATCGTATTATCGCAATTCCCGGTGGAGAAACGTATACTGATTCGTATGGTGCCACAATCCTTACACGAAATGGTTCTCCCGCTACTTTGTTTTATGGTTATAATGCCATGGGTGTGTTTAGTACCGAAGTGGCCGCAGCAGGATCAAAGCTGAAAAAGAAAAATGCAGACGGAACCTACAGCAACTTCAAAGCAGGCGATGTTATTTTCCAGGATCTGAATAATGATGATATCATTGATGAAAACGATAAAAGTATTATCGGTAATCCAATTCCGGCTTTCTTCGGAAGCGTAACAACCCGTTTAGAATTTGGTCGCTTTTCATTTGATGCGTTGTTCACTTTTGCACAGGGTAATGAAATATTTAACCACCTCCGTTATAAACTGGAATCAGCAAGCACAATTGAAAACCAGTTGAACAGTGTAGTGAACCGCTGGAGAGCCGAAGGCCAGGTAACCAATATGCCGAAAGCAACATTTGGTGATCCGATGGGGAATAACCGTTTCAGCACACGCTGGATTGAAGATGGTTCTTATTTCCGTTTACGCAGTGCATCGCTTTCGTATAACCTCCTTTTTAAAGAACGATTTTTTAAGAATGCTTCCATCTATATCAGCGGAACCAACCTGTTTACCTTAACAAAGTACACCGGTTTCGATCCTGAGTTCAGCGCATCTCCATCATTGTTTGTGCAAGGTACCGATGCAGGCCTTGATCCGTTATTCCGCTCATTTATTTTAGGTGCAAGACTTGGTTTATAAGAAAGAAGAAGATCATTGTTGAATAAAAAAAATATTGCTTCAGATATGAAGAAGATTACATTGCTTGAATTTGCTGTGGTGCTGATGATACTGGTTAGTTTATCGGCCTGTAAAAAAGTATTTGATATACAACCCGAAGATCAACTCGACAAAGCAAATGCTTACCAGAATGTGTATGATGCTGATGCTGCCGTAATTGGTATTTATGGCAAGTTCATGGGACTTGCCGAGCAATATGTTGTATTGAATGAACTGCGTGGCGATTTGCTGGATGTAACCGGTAATGCTACGGAAGCATTGCGGCAGATCAATACTCATACAGTTTCAGAAAATAATCCGTACGCCAATCCCAAGCCATTTTACGAACTGATCCTGAACTGTAACGATGTACTGGAGAATTTTAAAATAATGGTGAAGGATAAAAAAATGAACGAAGACCAGTTTAACCAACGCTATTCCGATATTGTGGCTTTGCGTTCGTTTTTATATCTGCAACTCGGTATTCATTGGGGTGAGGTTCCTTATGTAACAAGTACATTGAAAAATATAGATGAGGTAAAAAATACTGCCAACTTTAAACGCATTCCGTTTACTGCATTGCTCGATAGTTTGATCACTGCAACTGAAGTTATTCCCTTTAAAGATCAATATCCTGCAGGGTCTGGACTAAATATTACTGTTGATGGTTATCAAACGCAGAAGTTTTTTATCAATAAAAGAGTTTTGCTGGGCGACCTCTACTTATGGAAAGGTAATTACCAAAAAGCGGCAGAGTCTTATCGCCAGGTAATGGAATACGGAACAACAGCTTTTGGTTTTGGTGAAGATTTCTATGCGTATTACAAACTTGGCTGGGCCAGTGGGCACGATCACTATGTGTCGTACAGCCGTGCTGGTGATGCTTCTACACTTGCTTATTCGTCCGGATGGCGAACCATTTTTGAAAGTGCTTATGGTACCAACAGTTTAAACCGTGAGTGGGTATGGGTGTTGCCCTTTGATAATAAGTTTAAACCTGAAAACTCACTCATTAAACTATTCTCACCGGTAGGTGGTCAATATCTTTTGCGCCCATCGCAGGAAGTGTTTGATATGTGGGATGGAGAAACACAACGTCCGGCAACAAATAATACGGGAATAACAACATCAATACCGTATGATGCAAGAAAATTATTGAGTACAATGACCATTGGCGGGCAGCCTGTGGCAATGAAATATCTTTACAATTATATTAATTGGGCGACAGGAACGGCTGCAACCCCTTTATTAAAAAACGGCAAATGGTTTTTGTTCCGTCAAACACACTTGCACATGCGTTATGCAGAGGCAGCAAACCGTATGGGTAAACACCGCATTGCATGGGCGTTAATGAGCGGTGGTTTTGCTGCTGCTTATCCTGCGCCAACAAGTGATGTTACCAATTACCACAATACGTTATCAGAACCTTATCCGTTTAATTTCGATGCACGCAACAGCGGTAACTCAGGTGTGCCTTATTATCGTGCAGATTGGTATCGTCAGATCGGTATCAGGGCCAGGGCCAATGTTACTGACTGGCAGATCAGCAGCGACAGTTTAAATACAATTGAAACAGGTATTATCAAAGAAGCAGCGTTGGAAAATGCATTTGAAGGCACACGCTGGCCCGACCTGTTACGGATTTCGTTAAGAAGAAACGACCCCTCATTTATTGCAGATAAGGTGCACGACAAGTTGATCAAGTCTGGTATAGCATCTGGCTCAGCTTCTGCGGCAAGAGCAAAACTGATGTCCCGTAACTGGTATCTGCCGTTTAAATGGTAAACTTTGTTTTGCAGCAATCAATCGTTCGGAAAGGACAGGGAATCAAGTACCTGTCTTTTTCATTTAGAACACAGATAAAAAGCCATTGAAGGCTTACGAAATCGATTAAGTGGAAGTTTCAATTTGTTAGTTTCAGACATAATATATTTAGCCAATTAGAACTAAACCGAATTGTTTGTTATGCAAAAAATATTTCTCATTGCTGCACTTTCTACAGTTGCAGTTGCCGATGCACAGGTTAAACCGAAGCCCAAACCAAAACAAAATGATGTAACCACTCCGTTGCATGCAATGAAGGTGGATTATCCTTCGCCTTACGGTGCACCAACAAAAGAGAGTGTAAAGGCGGTAGTGGATAGAGTGTATAATTATCTCAATGCGGTTACGCCTGCAGAGATGATGAATAAAAAAACCGGTGCTGCTGTTACTGATGTGAACGCATTGGATACAAACACGGTGTTAAAGCAAGGCGATTTCCGTTTAACCAGTTACGAATGGGGAGTTACCTATTCAGCGTTTCAACGTGCTGCGGAAACAACCGGCGATCAAAAATATGCAGCGTATGTAAAAACGAGATATGATTTCCTGGCGAAGTGGATCCCTGCTATTAAAAATAAATTCCCGTTGGATTATATCCGCAAGAAAGGGTTGTTATCACAGCCGATCAATCCACATGCACTGGATGATGGCGGTGCAGTCTGTGCATCGATGATCAAAGCACAGAACAGTGGCTTGAGTAATAATCTTCGCCCCATCATTGATCATTTATCAGATTATGTGATCAACAAAGAATACCGTTTAAAAGATGGAACACTTGCACGTATGCGTCCACAGGCAAATACGTTGTGGTTAGATGATCTGTACATGGGTGTACCAACGATGGCCTTCATGGGTAAACTCACCGGTGAAACAAAATATTATGATGATGCAGTGAACCAGTTACAGTTGTATACCAAACGCATGTTCAACAAAGAGAAAGGTGTGTACATGCATGGTTGGGTAGAAAGCATGGAGCATCACCCGGAATTCCGTTGGGCAAGAGCAAATGGTTGGGCCTTGATGACGATGAGCGAAGTACTGGATGCATTACCTGCAACACATCCCGGCAGAGCGTTTGTGTTGCAGCAATTCAAAGCACATGTAAATGGCTTGATGCAGTACCAGGATGGCACAGGCTTCTGGCATCAGTTATTAGACAGAAGTGATTCTTATCTGGAAACATCGGCAACAGCCATCTATGCATACTGCATTACACATGCCATTAACA
>NZ_CAMLGT010000038.1 GCF_946479605.1 uncultured Lacibacter sp. | reverse complement strand
AACAATCTGATTACCTCAATCCACCACCGGCTTATTTGTTAATTGGTATTGAAGCTGGAACAAAGCTGAAATGGAAACATAATAACGTAAGTTTTATTTTATCAGTAACAAACCTGTTAAACAAGGCTTACCGTGATTACATGAATTCGTTCCGTTATTTCAGTGATGAAATGGGAAGAAATATTTCATTGCGTGTGCGTATTCCGTTTGAACTTAAGCACAAGCATAAATCGTAAAAACAAACACTAAATCAAAATTTATGAAAATGAAACACATGAAATTATTTGCCGTGGTGATGTTGGGTGGGCTGATCCTGGCTGGCTGCAAAAAGAAAAACACCGGAGAAGAAAACGAAGAAGAGTTGATCACTACTGTAAAGCTAACCTTAACACCTGCAGGCGGCGGCAGTGCTTTGGTTTATTCCTGGAAAGATGCAGATGGTGTGGGCGGTAATGCACCGGTTATTCAAACAATTACGCTTGCTCCTTCAAAAATTTATAATTGCTCTGTACAGTTTTTGAATGAAAGCGTAACACCTGCTGAAGACATTACCCCCGAAGTGGTAAACGAAGGAACCGACCACCAGGTATATTATGCAGTTAGCGGTGGAGCAAACTTAACAGTATCTGGTCTTAACACAGATGCAGGTGGTTTGCCGTTGGGTACTACTGCATCATTTACTACAGCTGCTGCAAGTACCGGCTCATTAAAAATTACACTGAAGCATAAGCCGGGTGTAAAAGCTGCAGGCGATCTGGTGACAAAAGGTGAGACAGATGTAGAAGTAGATATGCCCGTGGTGATACAATAACTTCGTTTTTGTTTTAAAAATAGAATTGAAGAAAGCTGCAGAATACTGCAGCTTTTCTTTTGTTTGATTACTTTTAAGTTATGAATGAGTTATCCATAACCACACCGGCTCTGTTGTTCCCTGCCATTACATTGTTAATGCTGGCTTATACCAATCGTTTTCTTGCCATTGCTGCATTGGTGCGTAAACTGCACGATGAATATGTAAAAGGAGAGCAACAGGTACAACTGCATAAACAGATCACTAACCTGCGTGTAAGGATCAGCTATATCAGGAATATGCAGGCATTGGGCGTTTTAAGTTTTTTACTTTGTGTTATATGTATGTTTCTTATTTTCCGTGAATATGATTCAGCTGCCAAATGGGTATTTGCATTAAGCTTGCTGAGCCTGGTTACATCGCTTGTTTTTTCATTGATAGAGATTATTCTCAGTACAAAAGCAATTGATGTGGAATTAAGTGATATGGAAATAAGCCGCCCCAACCTTTTTAAAACACTGCTGGATAATGATCATTGATTCAAACTTATTTGTAAAAACCAAAAAGCGAATCATCCTTGATTCGCTTTTTGGTTTAAATGAAAATATTCGTCTTGTTAACCTTTCTTTTCATTATACTTTTTTTCCGTTTCCTTGGCCTTTTCAAAATCAAGGATCACACCATTAATACAGTAGCGTAAACCTGTTGGTGGCGGACCATCTTCAAACACATGACCTAAATGTGCTTTGCACCTGCCGCATTGCACTTCGGTACGTTGCATGCCATGGCTGTTATCGGGTGTGTAAATGATGGATCCTTTGCTGATGGGTTCATAAAAGCTGGGCCAGCCACAACCGCTTTCAAACTTTGTATCGCTTTTGAACAACGGGTTGCCGCAAGCTGCACAGAAATAGGTGCCCACTTCATCAAATTTTTCAAACTTGCTGGTCCAGGGGCGTTCTGTACCTTTTTGCCGGGCAATATAGTACACATCAGATGGCAGGATCTTTTTCCATTCTTCTTCACTCAGGTTTACTTTCGACGAATCGCTTTTAGAATAAACCGGATTTTTCTTTGTTTCGCTCATAGTATTCTTTTTTTCTTTTGAACTAGCTGTTTGTCCTTCGCAGCTAACAAATGTAAGCTGCAGTAGGGTCAACATTATCAGTAGTTGCTTCATGATTATTGCTTTATTTGCTAAAATTACGAAAGGACAGGAGCTGACGGATGTCAGTTAAACGATGTTGTTTTTATCTTAACATCTCCTTTATTATACAATTTGCATGCAAAAAAGGTTGAGATTGGAGATTTTTTAAACGAGGCTGACTATATTTACAACTTCATCAAGACAGAACTACATTATGTTTAATTTGATTTTATTTGGCCCTCCGGGCAGCGGTAAAGGAACCCAGTCAGAAAAACTAATTGCAAAATATAGTCTGAAGCATTTGAGTACAGGCGATTTGCTCCGCAGTGAAATTGCCGGGCAAACACCGCTTGGACTGGAAGCAAAAAAGCTGATGGACAAAGGCCAGCTGGTGCCGGATGAAGTGGTGATTGGTATGATCAGTTCAGCACTTGATGCCAACCCCCAGGCAAAAGGTTTTTTGTTTGATGGTTTTCCACGCACAGTAGCACAGGCCGAGGCTCTCGACAAACTTCTGAAACTGAAAGGCACTGAAATTTCAGCCATGATCGCTTTACTGGTAACAGAAGAAGAGTTGGTAAAACGTTTACTCAACCGTGGGTTAACCAGTGGTCGCAGTGATGATACCAATGAAGAAGTGATCCGTGCACGCATTACAGAGTACCGTAACAAAACTTCTGTGGTTGCCGAATACTACAAGCAGTTTGATAAGTTTGCTGAAGTGAAAGGCGAAGGCAGCATTGATGAGATTTTTGAAGCATTGCAAAAAGAGATCGAAGCATACATGGAAGCGTAAAGCTTATTCATTAATAGATACGGCCCTTCGCTTGCGAAGGGCTTTTTTGTTTTCTTCTCATTAACTTCATTACATGAAACATTTTCTTTTCTTACTGCTGTTAACAGCAGCAGGCACTGCAACAGCACAAAAAGCAAAAGAAGAATCGGCTACAGAAAAATTTGTGCTGAAACTGCATGAAGCAAAGTTTCGCTGGATGGTGAACAAGCGGCTCGATTCGTTGAATAATCTTCTTGATGAGCGTGTGCAGTATGTGCATTCGAACGGATGGGTGCAAAACAAAAAAGAAGTAATTGAAGATATCCGTTTGGGCAAACTTGTAATGAATAAAGTGACTGTTACAGAAGCAACAGCAAGAGTGTACAAAGGTTTTGTAATTGTAAACGGGAAGGGGGTTTTTAATGTAGTGGTTGAGGGGAAACCCGTTGATATAAACTTATTGTATACAGAGGTTTATGCCAAGCGCCAAAACGGATGGCTGTTGGTTAGCCGGCATGCAAATAAATTACAGTAGAATGTAAAAGTCAGGCCGCTCAAAGCGGCCTGAAGTGAAATAAAAAACAGAACATGAATCTTTATTTGAACGATCAGTTATTTATTGTTGGTGGCGCAACCAGTGGATTTGGTAAAGCAGTAACACATGCATTACTCAACGAAGGTGCAAATGTGATTACAGTGGCAAGAGGTGAAGAACAATTACACGAGCAGTACGATATGCACAGTAATGCAGAAATAGTGGTGGGTGATATTACCGAATCAACCACCATTGAAGCTTTGAAATATCTTGTTGGCGATCGGGAGCTGCATGGTATGTTGGTTAATGCCGGCGGACCACCTGCGAAAACAGTGTTGGAAACAACACTCACCGATTGGGATGATGCGTATAAAAAAATATTGCGCTGGAAAGTGGAATTGACACAGGCTTTTGTTCCTGCTATGACCAATGCAGGTTATGGCCGTATTGTGTACATCGAAAGTTCAAGTGTAAAACAACCCATTGAAAATTTAGTGTTGAGTACATCACTTCGGTTAGCAGTAGTTGGCTTTGTAAAAACATTAAGCCAGGAAATTGCAAAGAGTGGTGTTACGCTGAATATACTTGGCCCAGGCAGTCATAACACATCTGCTGTTGATCGTTTGTATCACAAGAAAAGTGAACAGACAGGTTTGCCATTTGATGAAGTAAAACAGGCTGCCATCAAACAAATACCTGTTGGTCGTTTAGGTGATCCTGATGAGTTTGCAGCATTGGCTGTTTGGTTACTGAGTAAGCAGAGTGGATTTGTAACAGGCCAAACCATTATGGTTGATGGTGGTGCAGTGCGTTCTAGTTTATAATTGAAAGAATAAAACAATAATAAAACGGAGCCAATTTTGGCTCCGTTTGTTTTAACAACATCCGCCGCCGCAGCAGCCGGGATCATTTTGATTTGTGTTCATGATGCTAAGGTTTGTCTTCGTTTCAATGAAGGGGTGAATAAAGAATTAACAGCAACCACTGCCCGGTGCACAGCACGCAGGCTTTTGTGCATACACGGTAATGGAGAAAATACCCGTTGTTCCGTTTTTAAACGAAGCCAGTTGTTCTGCATTTAAGTAGTTGCTTAAAATATCATCAGGAATTACAATTGCTTTTTCTTTTTGCACAGTAATATTGGTAAAACCGTTTTGTGCAATCAGTTCCAGGTACACTTCTTTCTGAATGGCACCTGCCACACAACCTGCATACATCTCTGCATCTTTACGCAATGCCTCAGGTAGATTTCCTACTAACACAATATCTGATATACTGAAATGACCACCTGATTTCAACACACGAAACATTTCTTTAAACACGCCATCTTTATTGGGCACCAGATTCAACACACAGTTACTTACAATTACATCGGCAACGCTTGAAGTAACTGGCATGTGTTCAATATCACCTTGTCGAAACTCCACATTGTTGAAGCCGAGTTTTTCTGCATTGGCTCTTGCTTTATCGATCATGGCAGGTGTAAAATCAATCCCGATCACTTTGCCGTTTGCGCCGGTTTCGGCTCTTGCAACAAAGCAATCGTTACCTGCACCACTGCCTAAATCGATTACCGTATCGCCGGGTTTTATTTTTGCAAACTGTGTAGGTAAACCACAGCCTAAACCAAGATCAGCTTCGGGGTTATAGCCGTTCAGATTGGTATAATCATCGCTCATAATGTTATACACTTCGGTGGAACAACCACCTGCACCGCAGCAGGATGATTGATTGGTTTCCTTGTCCTGCAAAGCAATTTCACTGTACTTCTGCTTTACAATTTCTTTCAGTTGCACATCGTTTGTCATGTTGTTTGTTTTTAATGATGAAGGTTGAATGATTAACAGCATTTGGCATTCGCTTCTTTCAGTTTTTCAAAAAGCGAATGAAATTCGGTATTAAATTTTTCGAATGCTTTCCAGTTAATGCAGTAACAGCTGCGGGGGCCATCGGTTTCACCATCGATAAGTCCAGCGGTTTTTAATTCTTTCAAATGCTGGCTTACGGTGCTTTGTGCCAATGGCAACACTTCTACAATTTCACCGCAAATACATTGGTTGCGTTTTGCCAATACACTTAATATGGCAATACGTGCCGGGTGACTGATTGCTTTTGCAAATGCAGCCAGGTTTTGCTCTTTTGTACTGAACTCTTCTTTTTTATGAACGGCCATTTTATTTATCGTTTTTTTACGATGAACCTGATGAAAGAAAAAGACGAATCGGATCGTCTTTAAACTTATATCGCAAATATACGATTAATCATTTCAGATTTCCAAACAAAAAGCCGGAAAAATTTTTCCGGCTTTTTGTTCTTGCGATTCCGAGGAACGACAACTATGAATGAACTTACTTATCTAAACCCATCTCCATCCAGCAAATTGCCAATACCACCTAAAATACTTCCTTCTTCTTTACGGTTGGTTGTACCATAGGAGAGAATGCGGCTGGCCAATCTTGATACGGGCAATGTTTGTATCCATACTTTACCGGGGCCACGCAATGTTGCAAAGAACAAACCTTCGCCACCGAAGATGGTATTTTTAATACCGCCTACGAATTGTATATCAAAGTCAACTGTATGGGTGTAAGCAACAACGCAACCGGTATCGATCTTCACCAATTCGCCGGGCTGCAGTTCACGTTCAAACACATGACCACCTGCATGTACAAAAGCCATTCCGTCACCTTCCAGTTTTTGCATAATAAAACCTTCTCCACCAAACAAACCGGTGCCAAGTTTACGCTGCAATGCAATGCCAACACTTACGCCTTTAGCTGCGCAGAGAAAAGCATCTTTCTGGCAGACAACGGGGCCGCCTAAACGTAACAGATCGAGCGGAATGATTTTGCCGGGATAAGGCGATGCAAAACTTACACGCTTCTTACCATGTGCAATATTGGTATATGCTGTCATGAATAAACTTTCGCCGGTGAGTAAACGTTTACCTGCGCTGAAGAGTTTGCCTAAAACACCAGTTGGTGCATTGGCACTGCCATCGCCAAAAATGGTTTGCATTTGTATACCTTCATCCATCAACATAAAACTGCCTGCTTCCGCAACAGCTGTTTCGTTGGGATCAAGTTCAATTTCCACATACTGCATTTCTTCTCCTACAATACGGTAATCAATTTCGTGTGCCTGTGCCATGATGATAATTTTTGTGTGAAATTACTTTTAAGACGAATATAGTTACTGAATTATTTTGTTAATGGAAAAAGAAAAACCCTCTCCAGAAAGAAGAGGGTTTATTATAAGGATGGTTCTCATAAATTATACTTTCGAAGCAACTGTTTTACGCTGCTGACCAAGCCATACACGCTTGCCTTGTAACCTTCTTCCAAGGAACATGATTCCTACAAAGATGAAGAAGAAAGGACCGAGGAAGCCAAGCAATGCAATGTATTTTGTTCCATAGAACTGCTCCATTGGTCTTCTTAAACGTTCGGAGATAATGTACATACTTGGTACCATCATCAGTGTTAAGAAGAAAGCGAAGATCAAACCATAAATGATCGTCCAGCTTAATGGACCCCAGAACACTACACTATCACCACCAAAGAAGATCTTTGGATTGAGATGTTGGAAGAACGATACGAAATCGATATTGAACCCAACAGCCAGCGGTAACAAGCCAAGCATGGTTGCCAATGCTGTAAGCAATACAGGAATGATCCTGATCTTACCTGCCTGGATAGCAGCTTCACGTGTTTTATAACCACGGCCACGCAACTCATCGGTAAATTCAATCAGCAGAATACCATTCTTGATTACAATACCTGCAAGACCAACGATACCAACCAGGAACATGATGGTGGCAATTGTTTGCCCGGTGATAACATAACCGATCAATACACCTATGATGCTGAAGAAGATCTCAGTTGTAACAATGAACGGTTTACTCATACTGTTAAACTGCAATACCAGGATGAGGAAAATCAAAGCAATAGCCAGAATGAAAGCAGTTAAAAGGAATTGCGATGTTTCAGCTTCCTGTTCGCTTTGACCACTTTGACGAATGCTAACACCTTCAGGCAATCTTGTAAAGGCTTTAAATGCATCGATCTTTGTTTTTAGCGCTGCATTAATTGGTGCAGCCTGTGTAGGATCTGCAATGTTCGATTGCAGTTGAATGGTGCGTTTAAAATTCTTACGCTTCACTCCACCGCTTGTACTGGTGTAATCAAACTTTGCAATGGCACCAATAGGTACTTGTTTGATCTGTCCTGTATTAAAATCACGGAAGGTGATCTTCATATTCATCAGGTCGGTAATGTTGTTACGCTGCAGATCGCTGTAACGCAATTGAATTTTATATTCATCATCACCTTCTTTCAGTTTACTTACTTCACTTCCAAACAAGGCAGTACGGATTTCCATACCCACTTGCCCTGTACTCACGCCTTCGATCAATGCACGTTCACGATCGATGCTTACTGTTATCTCTGGATTGTGCAGATCAACATCCAGCTGCAGGTTTTCAATACCTTCCACACGGTTTGTGTCAAGATAGTTGTAGAGGTTGGTAGCCACTTTTGCAATGGCATCAAAATCTTCACCTGTTACTTCAATGTTCACCGGAGGTTCAGTGGGAGGTCCACCTTGTTCCTGCTCCACACTAATGGAAGCACCGGGAATATTTTTAATACTCTTCCGTATTTCATCAAGATAAGGTGCTGTTGATTTGCCATGACGTTTTTCAAACTCAACAAATGAAACCTGTATACGTCCCAGGTTAGGTTGCGTACTTCTGTTATTATCCATCGGGTTATTGGCACTTACTGCAACATTGGCAATAATACTTTCAACAATAGAACCTTCAGCGCCCGGTTTTTCTTTCTCGAGTATCTTAAACACTTTCTGTTCCAATGAACGGGTAATGCTGTCGGTATATTTTACATCAGTACCAACAGGCATTTTTAAATACACATAAATAAAGTTGGGATCACCACTGGGGAAGAACGTTGTCTTTGTTCTGCCGGCAGCAACACTCATGAAAAGTGCAACAGCCGATATAAGGAATAACACAAACAATGATACGAATGCCCATACGGGACGATAGCCTTTTAATATCCAGCGTAAGAGTTTTTCATAACGGTTCATTAAACCGGGTAACACTCTTTCCTGGAAGAAGTAGATGGCATCACGCAATACAAAACGATTCAGTATACCTATCAATGCCATAAAGAATAACAGATTACCTGTGCCGTGATTACCGATAACATGCATGAGGATACCAATTCCCCAGAATGCCCACCAGTAAGGTTTGCGGAAGATGGCTTTCTTTTCATCATCATATTTTCTGCCTTCCGGCTTCATAAAGCTTACAGCAAATACAGGGTTGATGATAAAGGCTACGATCAATGAAGCTGCAAGCGTAAGGATCAACATCGTTGGCAGGTAGATCATGAACTTACCAATGATACCTTTCCAGAACAACAGCGGGAAGAATGGTGCTAATGTTGTTGCAGTACCTGCCAACACCGGAATAAACACTTCACCTGCTGCTTCTTTTGCGCTTCGTACAATTGGTACACGGCCGTTATGATAAATACGGTGTGTATTTTCAATTACTACAATCGCATCATCCACAATAATACCAAGACCAAACAACAGCGCAAATAATACAATGAAGTTGAGTGTAACACTCCCGCCAACAATAAAATCGGCTACCGGTAAAAAGAGGAAGGCCACAAACACACTTAGTGGTACACTCAATGCCACGAAGAAGGCATTTGTTACACCCATAAAGAACATCAGGATCAGCAATACAAGAATGAAACCAATGATGATGGTATTCACCAACTCGTTGAATGATGTTTTTGTTTGCTTACTCTGATCGCCGGTAATGGTTACTTTCAGGTCTTTCGGTAACTCATCATTCTGCTGCATCTGTGTAACCGTTGCTTTGATCTTATCGGCAGTATTGATCAGGTTTTCACCACTGCGTTTTACAATGTTGAGTGTAATCACATTCTTACCATCCAAACGTGCAAAACTTTCCAGTTCCTTTACCGTGTCTTTTAATGAAGCAATATCTTTCAGGTAGACAGGGGCTCCACTTACATTTTTTACAATGATGTTGTTTAGATCATACACCGTTTTAAACTGTCCACGAATACGGATGGTGCGTTTCATTTCACCACTTTCAATCTGGCCGGCAGTAATGTCGCTGTTTTCCCGTGCAATGGCATTTTGTATATCACCAAAAGTTACTTTAGCACCTGCCATGCGGTAAGGATCAACATTCACCTGTATTTCACGTTCAGGTGCACCCACAATATCTGCACGTGTGATCTCTTTCAGTTCTTCAAAGCGGTCCTGAATTTTATCGGCATAATGTTTCAAACGTACACCATCATACTCACCGCTGATGTTTACAAACATGATAGGCATTTCGCTGAAAGCAAATTCCTGTACATCGGGTTGTGATGTAAGATTCTGTGGAAGATCGGTCTTTGCTTTATCCACCGCATCTTTCACTTTCTGTTTTGCAAGATCTGTTTTTACATCTGTATCAAATTCCACAACAATCATGGAATAATCCTGCTGCGAAGTAGATTGTACTTTAATAACACGTGCGCCACTGATGCTTTTAATTTGTTTTTCAATGGGGCGTGTTACCAGGTTTTCAATATCGGCCGGTGAGTTACCTACATACACTGTTACTACAGAAATGGTAGGTACAACAATATCCGGATATTGTTCTTTAGGAAGTGTATTAAACTTATACAGGCCATAAAGAGTTACAAGGATGGTAACGATATAAATAGCAGTGCGGTTATCAACACTCCAGCTCGTTGGTTTAAACTCCTTGAACTTTTTACTAAGCCCTTCTATTATGTTTGATTGCATATAAAAAGATTATATAGTCAGCATTTGGTTATACAACATCCCTGTTCCATTAGAATGGTCACATACTAATTCGTCAGAGACTGTTGCAATATTTATTGTCCAATGGTTACAACCTGTTTGTCGTAAATTGATTGGTAACCTTCAGAGATCAATTGCATACCTGCCTGTAAACCCGATTTGATCTCGATCTTATCGCCATACGCTTCACCCACAACCACCGGTTTCTTAATGGCTACGCTGCGACCTTTACCGTCTTTCTCCACGATGTATACATACTTGCCTTTGTCATCTGTTTGTACAAGGTTAACAGGGATCACAACTGCATTCGGTGCACTGTAATCTTTAATCCGTACAGCAGCTACTGAATTAGGACGAACAGTGCCTCCGGGTATGGCAGCTTCAATAGTGAATGTGCGTGAGTTTGGATTAATGATCTGTGAAGAAAGCTTCACGGTAGAGTTGTACGTTTGATTCATATCAGGCACTGCTACAATAACGGGGCTGCCTACACGCACACGGCTCATGTAGTTTTCAGGAACTTCAACTACCGCTTTCAGCGTACTGTTGTTTACAATGCGAATCTGAAAGCCTGCTGCATTTGCACCAATAAACAATTCGCCTACTTTAATATTTACAATATCAGCAATACCGGCCACGGGTGAATAAACAGTAAACAGTTTGATCTGTTCATTGGCTGTTGCTATCTGGCGTTCCAAACCTTCTACCTGCGCTTTAGCCTGCAGTAACTGTACTTCTGTACCAATGTTCTGATCCCACAGGTTTTTGGTACGGTTGTATAATTCTTTTGCCAGTCCTAATTGAGTTTCGTACACTTTAATTTGCTGACGGAGAATTTTGTCATCCATTTTCAGCACCAGTTGACCTTTCTTTACAAACTGTCCTTCTTTAATATAAATGTCTGTTACAACACCACCTTGTCCGTTAGGAGGAGCGATGTAGGAAATATTGTCTGCATCAATTCTTCCCTGCAGATCGATATAGTGCGAAAAATCTTCTGTTGTTACTGGCAACACAGCAATCAGTTTTGCCCTGTCGTTTGCGCCTGCAGCAGTATCAAGTTTCGCAATTTCTTCTTCCAGTGTTTTGATCTTTGTTGCGAGTGTTGTCTGTTCTTTTTTCAGTTGTTCAAGTGTTGCCTTTTTCTCTCCCAAAGATCCTTTCTTTTCTTTTGCACCTGCTCCGCAAGAAACCAGCAGCACTGCAAAACCAGCAATAATTGTGTATTGAAATATGCGTTTCATAATCTTTTGTTTATAGTAATGGTTGATGATTTAGTTTAACTGTCCAATGGATTTAAAATAGTTGATACGTGCAACAACCGCATTGTACAAAGCATCAAAGTAGTTACCATTTGCACGTTGCAATTCTGTATCGGCCTGCAACACTTCAAAGCTGCTGCCAACACCCTGCTCGTATTTTTTCTTGGTGGTGTTATACACACGTTCTGCAAGCTCCAGGTTTTTCTGTTGTGCATCCATGTTCAGGATGGCGTTTTTCAGATTGATCTGTGCCGATGTACGTTCCATATCAATAGCCTTCTTCACATTTTCAAGTGTGTTAGCAGTTTTCTCCAGTGTATATCTCGACTGCTGTATTTTATACTTACGTTGAAAACCATCGAAGATGGGGACAGTGAGGTTGAGCCCGATCATGTTTGAGTTAAACCAAAACCAGTTCTGTCCGGTAAAAGCAGAAAAGTTTTTGTTGAGCATACCTTGTTGTTGAAATTGGTAAAAGAAAGCCAGCGTGGGTAAGTACCCGAGGCGATGACGTTTTACATCCAGCTCCTGTAATTTTTGCACAGTGTTGAGTAAACGTACTTCGCTGCGGTTATTGTAATTAAATGAACCATCGTTAAGTATGTTTTCTTTTACTGATTGCGAGGAAAGTTTTTCAGTCAACACAACTTTATCGTTCTGGTTTAAACCCATGCTGAATTTCAAGGCAGCATAGCCCAGCTCGATCATGTTTCGTAATTGCGTTTCGGTTGATTTGGTGTTATTAAAACTTACGGTTGTTTTATCAATGTCAAGCTTTTCAATAAAGCCATTTTTAAATAATTGTTCCTGGTCGCTCAGGAGTTTTTCAAAACGCTTTAATGTTTGTTGCAGTACACCCAGTTGCTGTTCGGCAATTAATATCTGGTAATAGGCTTTCTGTACCTGCTCACGTGTTTTTTCTTCCTGTACTTTAATGCTCTCTGTTGCATATTCAATAGAAGTTTTGCGGGCAATCAGTCCCACAAATACATCCGGTTGAAATAAAAGCTGGTTTAAGCTTACACCTGCAGTTACGTTCCAGGGTTGTACAAAAGAAAATTCCTGTACAGCAAATTCCTGTTTTGCGGCAATGGTATTACCGCTTCCGTCTTTAACACCTTCTTGATTAAGCACGCTGTAAATGTCTGTACGGCCTGCACTTGGAAATAATACTTTCGGCAACGTAAGATAATGTGCCACCTGTGCACTGCCGCTTACCTGCGGAAGTGCTGATCCCACGATCTCTTTGTTCATGGCTTCCTGGTTAAGCGAATCAATGCGCAGGTTTTTAATGTCAGCAACATTTTTTAATGCCAGGTCTACTGCTTCTTTTACTGATAGGTTATATTCTGTTTGCGCTTTGGTTGTTTGGAAACCAAGCAGCAGCAGTGCAAACACGAGCCACTTGTTCCTTGTTGTTGTTTTCTTCATCGCTTGTCTTTAGTTAGTGATCAGCCATCTATCCGTTGCCGGGCATTTTACAATCCTGCAGGCGTTAGTATGGATGTTAAGGTTTATGTTGTTGTTTTTTTTTCATTTCTTCCCGGTACTTGCTGATGAGCTTATGACCTTTAATAGTAGATAATCCAAACAGGAAATGTTCCATTGTTTCCCGTGCTACATCTACAAAACTGTATTTGCCCGGTGCCGCTGCTGCCATTGCAAAAGGAGCCATCATTGTTTCCACCCGGTAAAGTCCCATCATTTCCACATTCAGATCATCACGGTACAATTCTTCAGCAATACCCCGGCGTATATTATGCGTCACTACTTCCAGCAAAAACACTTCTTTCATTTTCCTGAACTTTTCAAATGCTTTGGGATGAAATTTTTCTGCATCATACAACACCATCGGGTTCAGGTTCGAAAACTGTTCATACAAACGTTCAAGGGTAAGAAAGATCTCTTCCACTGCATTGCGGGCTTCATTTTTACACAAGCTGCATTCGTGTTGTGTAAAATTCACTTCATCATCCATCACCGCTGTTACCAGTTCATCTTTTTCTGAAAAGTACTGGTAAATGGTTTTTTTACTCATACCCAGATTATTGGCTATATCGTCCATTGAAACTGAACGGATGCCGTAACGGAGATACAATTCACGTGCTTTCTTTTGTATTCTTTCTTTTTGTTCCATGTCAAAATCGGGGACAAAACTATGGAAACTTTCAACGTTGCCAAAGTTTCCATGCTTTTTTTTCACCATTCATCACAAAAAATTAATCATCACACCCGGCATGCGAAATCTGTACTTTTGAGTAAGGCAAAAAGAGCAACATGTTTAAATCATTTAATTACAAAAGATTATTCCAGTATTTTCTGCAAGGCTTACTGGTGTTAGCACCAATTATGGTTACAGGCTATGCATTATTCTGGATCGTGACCAGTATAGACGAACTGATACCCATTTTTACTTTTACGGATGATGAAGGAAAAGTGTTTGTGCGCAATTTTGGCTTAGGGTTCATACTCATTATCGGTGCTATTTGCCTTGTGGGCTACCTGAGTACATTTTTTATCCAGAGCCGCATTTTTAACCTGTTTGATCATTGGTTGGAAAAAGTGCCCGGCATTAAATTTATTTATACCACGGTAAAAGATTTTTTTGAAGCATTTGCCGGGGAGAAAAAGAAGTTCAACCGGCCCGTACTTGCAAATATTGATGATAATGATGTGTGGCGTGTGGGTTTTCTTACAAGAGAGGACACTGAAGATTTTGGACTGAAAGATTATGTGGCGGTGTATGTGCCCATGAGTTATTCTATTGCGGGTAATGTGTATCTGATTCCGGCCAACCGGGTAAAATCACTTGATGGACATTTAACCGGTACGGAAGCTATGAAATTTGCCATCAGTGGTGGTGTTACAAAAATGGATGAAGAAATTGATGAAGAGATTCAGAAGGAAGATGCCGTAATCAAGAAAAAGAATTGATGAAGAAAACCGTTTTTCTGTTTGTTTTACTGCTTATCTCGGAGCAATGTTTCTGCTGGGGGTTCTTTGGTCATCGTAAGATCAACCAGCTGGCGGTATTTTTATTGCCACCTGAAATGATCGGGTTTTACAAAACACATATTGATTTTTTAACAGAACATTCCGTTGATCCGGATAAACGCCGGTATGCTATTCCGGAAGAAGGGCCACGGCATTATATAGATATTGACCATTATGGTGTGTATCCGTTTGCTGCATTGCCACATAACTATGATAGTGCTGTGGCAAAATTCAGTGCCGATACCGTGCAGGCGTACGGCATTGTTCCATGGTGGGTGCAAACCATGCTTGCACGCTTAACCAATGCGTTTAAAGAAAAGAACCAGGTACGCATTTTAAAACTGAGTGCAGAAATTGGTCATTACATTGCTGATGCACATGTGCCGTTGCATGCATCACATAATCATAACGGGCAGTTCACCAATCAACATGGTATTCATGGTTTTTGGGAAAGCCGTGTGCCGGAGTTGCTGGCCGAACGGGAGTTTGATTTCTGGATAGGCAAAGCGGAGCATATAAAAAATCCAGGACAGTTTATTTGGGCACGTGTACTGGAAAGTGCCGCTGCAGCTGATACTGTGTTGCGTTTTGAAAAAGAACTCACCCAATCTGTATCACCCGATCAGAAGTTTTCATTTGAGAACAGGAACGGTGTTACTATCCGTACTTACTCCACGTCTTTTACCACTGCTTATAATTATAAGCTCAATGGAATGGTTGAACGCCGCATGCGGCAAAGTATTTATGCAGTGGCAAGTTTCTGGTATACGGCATGGGTAAATGCTGGCCAGCCCGATTTAAAACAACTCACAAATAAGGAATTTTCAGCGGCAGATCTGAAAGAATTTGAAGATTTGAACAACAGCTGGCGTAACGGAAAAATTGTTGGCAGGGAGCACGATCTGTAGCTTACTTACTAAATGTAATAAAGAGGTCATAAGTAAAATCTTCACAAAGCAGCAGGAAACAGAGATGCTGCAAACACGTACATTTGATCAATTATGTTCGAACTTCTTATTAAAAGTATACAGGAAAAGGTGCCTTCTACAGAAGAGGAATTGCATTTATGTAAAACTCATTTTACACCTAAGCGGCTAAGGCGTAAGCAATTCCTGTTGCAGGAAGGAGATGTATGCAACCGTATGGCCTTTATTGAAAAAGGAGCGTTGTATTCTTATACAACCGATGCAAAGGGTGGACAAAGAGTAATGCAGTTTGCTTTTGAAGGCTTCTGGATTTCCGATTTGTATAGTTTTTTTACAAGAGAAGAATCGAAACTGAATATTGAGGCGTTGGAAGATTGCGAATTGTTATTGCTGGATCATGAACAGCACGATTACCTGTTAAAGAATGTGCGCCAGTACGAAACATATATCCGCATCTTATACCAGAATGCATACGTTGCACTGCAGCAACGGCTGGAAGGCACCATAGGGTTAACTGCTGAAGAAAAATATTCCCGCTTTGTTGATCAATACTCCACGATTGTAACACGTGCCCCGCAACATTTAATTGCTTCTTACTTAGGAATTACTCCCGAAACACTTAGCCGCATACGCAAGCAAATAGCCTCCCGTTAATTTCTTCTTGATATATGTCAAGATTATCCTTAACATATATCAAGTCCTTTTCTTATCACATGTCATTGGGGCAGGGCAGTAACTGATGGTAGTTTTGCATTATCAAATTCAATGATATGCAAACAAAAAGAACCATCGCAATTTTAGGAGCTTCCGGTAACATGGGCTCTGCTATTGCAAAGGCGCTTGCAAAAGGAAATGATCGTTTACTGCTCATCAGCAAGGAGGAGGAAAAGTTAGAGGCGTTGAAAGCAGCAATAGTGAGCGAAAACCCTTCAGCAGATATTGAAGGTATGGCTTGTGCTATGCACGCAAGCTGGGAAGCGGATATTATTATACTTGCCACACCATACGAAGCCCAGGCAGAGATTGCTGAGAAAATAAGAGAAGTGGCCAATCAGAAAATTGTGATCAGCATTGCCAATCCTCTCAACAGTACATACGATGGACTGGTTACAACTGCTGGCACAAGTGCAGCAGAAGAACTGCAGCAATTATTACCGCACGCAAAAGTGGTAAAGGCATTCAACACTACTTATGCTGCAGATTTTACACAACCGGTTATAGACGGGCAACAACTTGATGCATTTATTGCAGGCGATCATGAAAAGTCGGTTGAAACAACGGCCGAACTGGTGAAAACAGCAGGCTTTAACCCGGTGCTGGCAGGCAATTTATCGGTAAGCCGCACATTGGAAGCAATGCAACTGTTGCTGATACAGCTTACCGTGAAAAACAATTACAACTGGCTGGCAGGCTGGAAAATTTTACACGCTTAATTTTTTTAATTACATAAACACTAAACAAACGAAACAATGAAAAAGGCAGCAATTATTCTTTCAGTATTTTTTCTTGCAACTGCATTTACGGTAGCAAACGTATGGACAAACGATAAGGCGCATTCGCAACTTGCGTTTACAGTTAAACATCTTGGTGTATCCGAAGTGTCTGGTACATTCAATGATTTTGATGTGCAGGTACAAAGTACAAAACCTGATTTCAGCGATGCGGTATTTACACTGAAAGCAAAAGTGGCATCTATCGACACAAGAATTGAAATGAGAGACAACCACCTGAAAAGCCCTGATTTTTTTGACGCAGCAAAATATGCTGAGATCACGTTCAAAAGCACAGGCATTAAAAAAGCAGGTAAAAACAAATACAAACTCAGTGGCAATCTTACATTAAAAGATGTGACCAAGCCGGTAACACTTGACCTGGTGTACAACGGTATAGTTGAAAATCCCATGAGCAAGAAACCTACAGCTGGTTTCCAGGTAACAGGTATCATCAAACGTTCTGATTTTAATTTGGGTAGCGGTTTCCCTGCTCCGATGATCAGCGATGAAGTAACCATTAAAGCTGATGGAGAGTTTGCACAATAAAACATTTAAACGATGAAGAAGTTAGTAAGTATTGATATTAATAATAAAGGGCTTGATGTAGCAATACTCATCACCCGTATTACAGCAGCAGTGTTAATGCTCACACATGGATTGCCAAAACTGCAAATGCTTTTTTCAGGTAACCCGGTACAGTTCCCCGAAGTGATGGGGATGAATTCACTTATATCACTGTTGTTAACGGTTTTTGCGGAAGTGATCTGTTCCGTATTCATTCTTTTTGGATTTGGAACAAGACTGGCAGTTGTTCCGCTCATCATCACAATGCTGGTAGCCGTGTTTTACATACATGCCGGTGATCCATTGGCAAAACAGGAGCCGGGTATCCATTATCTTATCCTGTACATTATCCTGTTCATTACAGGTAGCGGTAAGTTTTCAATTGATTACTTACTGCACAAAAAACAATCTTCACTTGCCTGGACAAACAGGTAAGAACTTTTAAAAAAGATGCAATGAAAATAGCAGTGATAGGTGCCACAGGTTTTGTGGGTACGGCAATTGTAAATGAATTAGTAAAGCGTGGACATAGTGTAACCGGTATTGCAAGAAACATTTCTAAACTTCCTGTAATTGATAACCTGTATGCTGCGGCTGCAGATATTAACAACGAAGAAGAATTGGTGGCAGTACTGAAAGGACATGATACTGTGATTAGTTCATACAATGCAGGATGGACAAATCCGAATTTGTACGATGATTTTCTTGAAGGATCAAAACGCATTCAATCGGCTGTAAAGAAAGCAGGCGTTTCACATTACTTTGTAATTGGTGGCGCAGGAAGTTTGCACACAGCCGATGGAGGACAGTTTGTTGATTCACCACAGTTTCCAGCAGAATGGAAACCCGGTGCACTGGCAGCAAGAGATTACCTGAATGTGATAAAAGAAGAGAAAGAACTGGACTGGACTTTTTTAAGTCCTGCGTTGGAAATGCACCATGGTACTTCAGGAATTAGTAAAGGAACATACAGAACCGGAACTGACACACCTGTGTTTGATGAAAACAACCGCAGTGTAATTTCAGTAGAAGATATGGCCATTGCCATTGCCGATGAAGTAGAACAGAAAAAATATATTCAACAGCGTTATACTGTTGCGTATTAAACACATCGTTCCATGCAGCGAAAACATTTTATAACAACTATTTTAACAGGAGCAGCAGGTATGACAGGCTTGGCAGCGTTCAATCGCTTTACAGATGATCTTAAGGAGCATGACCAATTAATGCCGGTACTGTTCATTGGACATGGTTCGCCCATGAATGGAATTGAGGACAATGAGTTCAGCAGAAGATGGGCGAAGATGGCTGTTGAAATTCCAACACCCAAAGCAGTGTTGGTGGTATCGGCACATTGGTTTACAAAGGGTACACATGTTACTGCAATGGACTTTCCGGAAACCATTCATGACTTTGGAGGTTTTCCGCAAGCATTGTTTGATGTGCAGTATCCGGCACCCGGCGCTCCTGATTTAGCAAAAGAAACAAAGTCGTTGATTCATTCAGCTGAAGTGGGGTTGAGTCATGACTGGGGACTGGATCATGGTGCATGGACCATCATCCGTCACATGTATCCCAAGGCAAACATACCTGTATTGCAGTTAAGTATTGATTATACCAAGGGGCCTCAGTACCATTATGATCTTGCGAAAGAATTATACGGTTTGCGTAAGAAGGGTGTACTGATTATTGGCAGCGGCAACATGGTGCATAACCTGCGTATGGTAGCATGGGATAAATTAGATGCCCCTGCGTATGGCTACGATTGGGCGTTGAAAATGAACAATACGTTTAAAGAGTTAATCGGAAACGGACATCATGATAAGCTGATCAATTATTCCTTGCTGGGAAGAGAAGCACAGCTATCCATTCCTACACCGGAACACTATTTGCCCTTGCTTTACACACTTGGTTTACAAAACAACAAAGAGCAGGTGTCGTTCTTCAATGATAAAGCCGTTGGCGGATCGTTGACCATGACATCGGTTAAAATAGGTTAATGATGATAAGGTTTAATGAAAAAGAGTCGCAGTATTGCGACTCTTTTGTTTAGTAGCCTCGACAGGAATCGAACCTGTATCTGGAGCTTCGGAAACTCTTATACTATCCATTGTACTACGAGGCCAAGAATAAAAATCCAAGGTACAAGGTTCAAAAAACAAGAAGAACCTTTTTGGATTTTTTCTATTTGATCAACCCTCCTGCATTGCCGGCAAATATTTTTACGGCAATGGCCAGCAATATTACGCCAAAAAATTTCCGCACAGCAAGTAAACCTGCCGGTCCAAGCAATTTTTCGATGTATTGCAATGATTTTAATACAACAAACACAACCACCAGATTTAAAAGAATGGCGATCAGGATCACAACATTGGAGTAGTTGGCACCCAATGACATAATAGTGGTGAGCGTTCCGCTACCGGCAATAATGGGGAAGGCGATAGGAACTACGGTTCCGCTTTTGGCATTTTTATCGCTTTTGAAAAATTCATGCCCCAGTACCATTTCCAGCCCCAACACAAAGATCACAATAGAACCGGCTACCGCAAATGAACGGCGATCGACTCCCAGCATTTGCAAAAACGATTCGCCTACAAACAAAAAGAGGATCATCAATGCGCCGGAAATAAGTGTGGCTTTGAGTTCACGGATAGCGCCCATTTTATCTTTCATGGCAATGAGCAAGGGAATAGAGCCGATGATATCGATTACCGCAAATAATGTAAACGAAACCGTAAGCAGCTGGCTGAGGCTGAAATCGAAGTTCATAGCGATTGTTTGGGCAAAGATAA
>NZ_CAMLGT010000037.1 GCF_946479605.1 uncultured Lacibacter sp. | reverse complement strand
TTCAACTCTGTAAACGACTTTTTAACCGGTGCAGCTCCAAATGCGTTTGCACTCACATATGGTTATAATGGAACTGATCCGATTGCGGACCTGGAATTTGGTCAGCTTGCAGCATATGTACAGGATGAAATCAAAATAACTGATCGCTTCAAATTATTGGCTGGTGTTCGTTTCGATCAGGCGATCTACCTCGAAAACCCCATTGATAACCCAACGATCAGAACCAAAACATTCAGAGACCTTTCAGGAGCTCCTATGACATTTGATGTAGGCAGCTGGCCAAAAAGCAAAATGATGTGGTCGCCACGTATTGGTTTTAACTGGGATATTCAAGGTAATCGTGATCTGATTATCCGTGGTGGTTCTGGTATCTTTACTGGCCGTTTACCATTTGTATGGTACACCAACCAACCTACAAACAGCTACGCCTTACAGGCAACAGTTGAACGTGTTGGTTCTGCAGCTGCTTCATACCTCTTCAACCCCGATCCTAACGCTTACCGTAACACATTCCCTCAATCAACAGCCACATTACCTTCAGGTGCATCACTGGCAGTTGTTGATAAGAACTTTGTATTCCCGCAGATCTGGAGAAACTCTATTGCTTTTGATAAGAAACTCCCTTGGAACATGACCTTAACAATGGAAGCTATCTTTTCAAAAGACATCAATGCAATTCTTCAGTATAATGCAAACATGGCAACGCCTAATGCATCATTTACTGGTCCTGATTCACGTCCAAGATACAGTTCTTCAGCCTCAAGATCTATTGATGGAAGCATTCGTGAAGCAATGGTATTGTCAAATACAAAGAAGGGTGGTAGCTTCAGCTATTCTGCATTGTTAACAAAAGGATTCACAAAAGGATTCTATGGTCAGATCTCTTACAGCTTTAACTACTCACTTGATGTATCCGGCAACCCTGGTTCGCAGGCTGCTTCTGCATGGAGTAACCTCGCAAACTACAGAGGCAATAACAACCTGCTCAATCCTTCCGTATCTCAATATTCAATTCCGCACAGAATTACAGCTGTTGTATCTAAGCGTTTTGAATACTTGAACAAATCCCTTGCAACAACAGTTTCATTGTTCTATGAAGGTTCTGCAACAGGTCGCTTCTCTTATATTTACAGCAACGACATGAACAACGATGGTGCTACTAACGATTTGATGTATGTACCAAAAGACAGACAGGAAGCTGCTATTTTCTTCCCTGCTACAACGGCAGGTATTGCAGATGCTGATGCATTCTGGGCTTATGTTGAACAGGATAAATATCTCCGCAAACGTAAAGGAACTTATACTGAACAAAACGGTGGTTTGTTCCCTTGGGTACACACAATTGATGCCCGTTTGTTACAGGATTTCTCATTGAAAGCTGGAGGCAAAAAGCACACATTGCAATTAAGTGTTGACGTTCTGAACTTTACCAACATGCTTAACCGCAATTGGGGTAACAGATATCGCCAGGTTTATTCAAATGCCCGTATTTTACGTTGGGTATCAAATACAGCAGGTGGTGTTCCGCAATATGCAATGAATACAGTAAGCAGTCAAAAGCCTGCGAAGACTTTTGAAACAAATCCTACTGTATCCAGCACATGGGGTATGCAGGTTGGCTTACGCTACTTCTTTTAATTAGCATTCGCATAAAACATAAAAAGTCCCGAATTACTTCGGGACTTTTTTTATATCACTATAAGTCTGTTTATTTACCCCATCCCCACTCTAAAAAAACAGGAAACGCTTTTGCCCATGTTGCTACATCATGTGTACCGTCTTCCAGTTCAAGATAACGGATCACCTCTTCGGTGTAACCTTTCTTTTTCAGTTCAGCAATCAAATCAAGTGCATCATCAATGGAATCAATAATGCCGTTATTATTCCTGTCAAGTTTTTCGTCCAGCAAACCTGTTTGAAAGAAGAACTGAAGCCAGGAAGCCGCTTCGCTGTTTTTAACCTGGTTATGCATGATACGGTCTGCCTCATCGCTGTACCCATCTTCATATGCTTTTTGTCGCCACCATAATGAACCGGAGAACACACCCACTTTTCTAAACTCGTGGGAATGATTCCATACAATATCCAATGCCATTAAACCGCCTAATGAAAACCCTGCAAATGATTTTTCTTTGAACTGAGGCACATGATATTCCTTACGTAAAAAAGGTAACAACTCATCAAACACAAAAGAAGTATAAGCTGCAGCTTTTGCACCCCGACCAAGATAATCGGCCTGGCTGGCAATTCCATATTCCATTTTCCGATCGGGACCACAATGAATACCTACACAAAACAGTGGTTGTATTTTTTGCTGTTCATACAGCTCATCGAGTAATTCGGTGAAAGGCATTTTGGGCAGATCCTGGCCGTCATTAATAAGCAGCAAACTCATTTCAGCAGGGTTCTCTACAGCAGATGGCAGGTACAGATCAACTTTTACATCACGCTCAAGCAACTCTGATTGCAACACCACAGACTCAAACAACAAGTGCTTCATTTTCTCCTTCAGCATAAGGCCAAAAATAAGGAAACGATCCTGAAATTATTTTGCAGCAGCCCGTTATTGTTACAGAATTGTGTGCTATATTAATGCAGTCATTTGGATCGTTTCATCAACCCTTTTATGATGACTTCACCTTATTAAATACATTCATTATGAAAAAGATCGGCATCCTGCACGGTAAAGAACGTTCATTCCCCACAGCGTTTGTAGAAAGGATCAACAGTAAAAATATTTCGGGCATAGTTGCCGAACCGGTGCGTATCGACAAAGTAGTACAAGGCCAAAGCAATGGATATGCTGTGATTGTTGATCGTATTTCGCAGGATGTTCCGCATTACAGAGCTTATCTGAAAAACGAAGCCATTACAGGAACAGCTGTTATTAATAATCCATTTTGGTGGAGTGCCGATGATAAATTTTTCAATAACTGTCTTGCTACAAAGATCAATGTACCTGTTCCCAAAACTGTTATTCTTCCATCGAAAGACAGGCCGGACGATACCAGTGATGAATCGTTCAGCAACCTTGCCTATCCCATGGATTGGGAAGGCATGTTCAGCTATATTGGTTTCCCGGCATACATGAAACCTTTTGCCGGTGGCGGCTGGAAGAACGTGTACAAGCTGCGTAATGCAGATGAGTTTTTTGAGAAGCATGCTGAAACTGGTCAGCTGGTAATGCTGTTGCAGGAAGAAATTGTTTTTGAAGAATATTACCGTTGTTATTGTATTGGCCGGAAGCATGTACGCATCATGAGTTACGAGCCACGCAACCCGCATCACCTGCGTTATGTAGCCGATTTTAAACCATCGGAAGAAAAGTTACAGATGATGACCGATATTGTTTTACGCATCAACAATTATCTAGGCTACGATTTTAATACAGTAGAACTTGCTTTGAGAGATGGTGTCCCGTATGCTATTGACTTCTGTAACCCCGCACCAGATGCAGATCTTGCCAGTGTGGGACAGGAGAATTTTGACTGGGTAGTTGAAGCGGCTGCCAGCTATGCCATTGAACGTGCATTGGAACAGAAAGATGGTGCAGATAATTTAACCTGGGGTGAATATGTAAAACGTGGGGCAAACAAACAGCCTCTTTTTTAAGAATCACAATTAACGATTAAGCGAAGTAAGTACATGGCAAACATCAATTACAAACAGTTTACGCTTGGTGTGGAAGAAGAGTACATGGTTTTTGATCCCAACACAAGGGAGTTAAAAAGTCATGAACAAAAAATTGTAACCGAAGGTCAAAAAGTAATTAAAGACAAAGTAAAAGCAGAAATGCACCAGGCTGTAGTAGAAGTAGGGACAGATATTTGCTGCAATGTAGATGAAGCATACAAAGATGTGGGTCTGCTGCGAAAAACCATTCATGATATTGCAGGCGGCATTGGTCTTTCTGTTGGTGCAAGTGGCACACATCCTTTCAGCCATTGGCAGGATCAATTAATAACCGATCATGTACGCTATAACCAAATTGTAAATGAACTGCAGGAAGCGGCACGGAGCAATCTCATTTTTGGTTTGCATGTACATGTTGGAATGGAAAACAGGAAAATGGCCATTCATCTTGCAAACAGTGCAAGATATTTCCTGCCACATGTATATGCACTCAGCACCAATTCGCCTTTCTGGGAAGGAAGAATGACGGGTTACAAATCATTCCGTACAAAAGTATTTGACAAATTTCCACGTACAGGCATACCAGAATCGTTCGACAGCATTGAAGCGTACGAAAACTATGTGGCATTGCTGATTAAAACAAACTGTATTGACAACGCAAAAAAGATATGGTGGGATCTAAGGGTTCATCCATTCTTCAACACCATTGAGTTCCGCATTTGCGATGTGCCAATGACGGTTATGGAAACAATCGCCATTACTGCGTTGTTCCAGGCCATTACTGCAAAGTTGTACAAGCTGCGTAACCAGAACATGAACTTTATTCAATACCAGCGTGCACTTATTAATGAAAACAAATGGCGTGCAAGTCGCTACGGCATTGACGGCTATTTAATTGATTTTGGAAAAGAAGAAGAAACAAACACCCGTGCACTCATTTATGAATTACTCGACTTTGTGGATGATGTAGTAGATGAGCTTGGCTGCCGTCATGCCATCAACTATATTCCGATTATGATGAATAACGGAACAGGTGCCGACAGGCAATTGAAGATATATGAAGAAACAAAAAACCTTTCAGCAGTTGTTGATTATATTGGTGGAGAGTTTTTGAATGGTGTATAATCAGCAGCAACAATTCATAAAAATAAACAGCATCAACCATCATTGATGTTGTTTATTTTTCCATAAACGCCACACTACCCCCTACCCATGTTTTATCTTTATTGTAGCGTACACCAATCATTTTCCCTTTGCTCATTCGTGCAAGATTGATGGCTGCATGAGGGCGTGCATCGCCATCAGGCCACACATACATCATGCGTATTTCCACCTTCGCCGGATCATCGGGTGTTTCAACCACATCGGCATATTGCACTTTACGTTGAAGAATAAAATTTTCAGGATCGTTAATTGCATCAATATCTTCCTGCGTAACATCAATGATCACTCCCTGGCCTGCAAATGAGAACAAAGGTTTTAACACATAATTCGAAAGATCGTTGGGCAATTGCTTTATCTCATTTAAGAAAAATGTTTCCGGCACATACGGATGATCGATGAACGGCAATGTGAATTTGCTGATGCGGTAAAACCAGTTAGGGTGCGGTAACCACTCCACATCCAGCTCCTGCGTTATATCCACAACATCGCCCAGCTTTACTTTATTGGCTTTCAGATCATCAAAGATGATGCGGTTATAGATCCGTTTGATCTCTGTTTTTACCCCGTCTTTTAAATAATACAGCTTCCTTCCTTCCTGTATCAATTTAGTTAGGCAAACAGCTTCAATACCGATGTAATCTTTTGTACAGGAAAAATCAATTCTTGTTTTTTGTTCTTCGGGTTTTATTTCGAGCAAAACAACATTCTCTGTTTTGTGCCCGCCAACAATCAGCTTGCGTAACATATCAATATACGTTTCCTTTGTATAGCCATTTAAATATTGACTGTAAGCTGAAGGAACCGGAAAATGACGTTCCACTACTTCGGGATAATACACCTGGAAACCAAACAACGTTGGGAACCCCTGCATCTCGATCAATTGAGGCTCCAGCTCTCCTGCTTCATTAATACAAACACCAAAATCAAAAGCGATCATGTGTGCCTGTTTGTTTTCGTTTGGCACTTTTTCACCCGGGGGAATGGCACGCTCTGTCATCGACAGAAATTTTTCATCACAAATAACATCTACAATACGTTCACAGGCATCCAGCATCTTTTGTTTGAAGGCTTTATCTACAAACACCGGTGTTTCACTTACACGAAACTCAATATCACCCGGATGCTTACCGTGAAGATCTTCAAGGAATCTCTCATATTTCTCAATGGTAAAACTGCTGTTAAATGCCTTGCGTATTGACGGAACCATAGAAGATGTTTTATCTTCTAAAAGTATCTGATTTTATTTATTTAAGAAAGTCTTTATACTTCTGCCGTTGCCAACAAAAAAACAGCGTTGTACAAAAAGTTTGGCAGTATGCGTGAGTAGGTCATTAATATTTTATCAGGATCTTCCAGGTGCTCAATCATGCTCTTCCATTTTTCAAACCCATGATTATCGATCACTGTTTTCTTTTTATCTTCTTTTTGCAGGTACATACTCATACCGATTGCATCAGCTTCGGGATGAAACTGTGTGCCGATCATGTACTGATTAAAGCGAACTCCCATTATTGCACGCTCAAACGGAACATGTGGCCGGTCTTTTTCAATACAAAGTAAACGGGCGCCAATTTTTTTGAGATGTTTATGGTCTGGCTCTATTACCTGGTAATCACGACTGTCAACGGCATAAAAAGGATCTTTCAATCCGCCAAAGACAGTTTCATTAGTTGAGCCTTCAATAATATGTACAGGGAATACACCAAAAGCAGTTGATTTGCGGGCACAAACGTTGCCTACTTTAAAATAACGGCAGGCTAATTGAAAAGAATGGCAGATAAAGAATACTGGTTTTTTCTGTTCATGAAGCGGATTGGCATTCCATGCGTTTATTTCATCTATCCAGCGGAAGAAAGTATTCTCCCATTCTGTTCCTTCACTTTCCAAAGGACTGCCTGGGCCGCCCGATGAAATATACACATCATAAGAAAGATCAGGCACCTGGCATTTGCCACGCACATCATATTCATCCCAACTCAAATCAAGTACATACGTATCAGCAAAGCTGTTGAGGATTTCACGAAGACAGCGCATACCCTGGTTGGCAACTCCATCATACATATCCAATATTGCAACACGCACCTGTTTTACTTCTGCCATAAACGGCAAATTTATTGATTTTTTGATGTTTAAACAGTCGTTCATCTATCCACAAGTGTGTAAAAAGCAAACGGGCCGCAGTTATGCAGCCCGTTTTATAAAAGATTGTTTTACAGTTTACATACCCATATCCATCTTCTTCTGTTTCAGACTATTCAAAGATGGATCCATTTCAATGGCTTTATCGCAAAGCGCCATGCCTTTATCCTTTTGCCCCATTTTTTGATACGACATACCTATCATATAAAGGGCTCTTGCGTTCTTGTTATCTGTTTGCAAAACCATATCCCAATTGTTGATTGCATCCTGATAGCGCCCCCCTTTGTAAAGTGATTCTGCCAATGCATAACGTACTGTTTGGCTGTGCGGACGTTTCTCAAGGGATTTTTCAAGATTTTCAGTTGACTTTGCAAAATTGCCCAGGTTCATATAGCAGTAGGCCATGCTTTCAAAGTAATCAGCATTTTGCTGCCAGCCACGTTGCGCTGCCAATTCAAACATTGCTATTGCATTTTTATCGTCGGGAATAGCATAGTACACCATTGCCATTTCATATACATAACGGGCATTTTTGGTATCAGCGTCAGCTGCCTTTTTGTAATAAGGAATTGCCTGTTTATAACGCTCCATTTCAAGATAGCTGCGGCCAATGGTATAATACAACACGGCATTGCTGGTATCTGTTTCGGCAGCATGCAACAGTCGATTGATGGCTTGCGGATAATCTTCTAAATAATAATTGCACATACCGGCAATGTAATGCATGGGCTTATCCTTATGCAGTTTCTCCCACTTGGTTGTGAAAGCCAACGCATCCTGGTGGCGGCCGAGATTAAAATACAGCTGAGCTAATTGCTGAAAAGTAGCTTCGTTGTTTGGTTCCAGCCTGTGCCAACGGGTATATGCATCTACTGCATGGCGGTAATTACGGCTTTCAATACCATACTCACCCATTGTTTTTAATGCTTCAATGTTAGTGGTGTCGTACTTAACAGCCTGTTCAAAAAGATTAATGGCTAACTGGATACGACGCTCCTGTTTAGCAAGTAAGGCTCTTTGTAAAACGGCATTTGAACTGTCTCGGTTTTGTGCAAATGCACCGAGGGAAAGGAGTAAAATAACAGCGGTAATTGATAACCGGGTTTTCATGGGATTTTCATTTTGGATTCGTGTAAAAATAAGCATTATAAATTTAGTTACAAGCGTAGTTTTACCCGCATAAATCACGCCACTTTTTTGCGTTTATAAGAGTTTACCTTAGTAAAATTGCACCCAAGGCCGGCAAATTCAGGTTTAATTCATACCATCCCGCTTCTTCGTCCACAACATTCGCCTTGATTTGGGGATTGAAGACATCACCTGTTCCCCAATATTTCGCTTCATTACTGTTGAAAATTTCACTCCAGGTCTTTTTACCCTGCACATGCACCTTCCAATCGTTTCGTACAACCGGGGTCATATTTAAAATAACCAGCACATCATTCGCTGCATCTTTTCCTTTTCGTTTGAATACAATCACCGATTCGCTTCGGTGGTTCAGATCCAGCCATTCAAAACCATATTGATTGAACTGGTTTTCATACAACGCCGGTTCTGACTTTAGCAAGCCTGTCAGCGACTTCACACATTCCAGCACACCTTTGTGCGATGGAAACTGCAACAGATCCCACTGCAGTTCACTCTTATAATTCCACTCATTAGTTGCCCCAAATTCGTTACCCATAAAGAGCAGTTTACCTCCGGGATGTGCGAACATATACGTGTACATCAACCGCAGGTTGGCAAATTTCTGCCATTCATCCCCCGGCATTTTATACAGCATGGGGCTTTTGCCATGCACCACTTCATCATGACTGAGAGGTAACATAAAATTCTCGTCATAATAATACATCATACTGAAAGTGAACTGATCCTGCTGATATTGCCGATAGACAGGATCCTGCTTAAAATACTTCAATGTATCATGCATCCACCCCATCATCCACTTCATACCAAAGCCCAACCCGTCTTCAAAAGTGGGTTTGCTAACCCCTGGCCAATCTGTTGCTTCCTCCGCAATTGTTTGCACATCCGGAAAGTCACGAAAAATTGTTTCGTTCAGGTCTTTTATAAAAGCAATGGCTTCCAGGTTACCATCGCCGCCAAACTCATTAGGCTCCCACTGCCCTGCTGAGCGTGAGTAATTTAGCTTGAGCATAGATGAAACCGCATCAACCCTGATGCCATCAATATGATACTTGCGGAACCAGTGCATGGCACTGCTGATGAGAAACGATTTTACTTCGCCCCGTTTATAATTAAAAATATAGCTGTTCCAGTCGGGGTGATAACCTTTGCGCATATCTGCATATTCATAGGTATGTGTTCCATCAAACATAAACAGGCCATGTGCATCGTAGGGAAAGTGAGATGGCACCCAATCAAGCAGAACGCCGATGCCTGCCTGATGAAACGCATCGACCAGTTTCATAAATTGTTGCGGAGTACCATAACGTGAAGTTGGCGCAAAATAACCTGCGCCCTGGTAACCCCAGCTGCCATCGAACGGATGCTCCATAATTGGCATCAGTTCCACATGTGTAAATCCAAGTTCTTTTACATAATTCACCAGTTTATCCTGGAAAAATTCATACGAGTGATAAGCCTCTTCATTATTCTTATCGGGCCGCATCCAGCTGGCAAGATGCACTTCATACACACTCCAGGGTGCATCCAGTTTATTATGATCTTTCCGTACTTCCATCCATGTATCATCACGCCAGGCATAATCTAATTGCCATGTTCGTGAAGCGGTGTTTGGACGAACTTCCCAAAAATTAGCATACGGATCGCCTTTGTCTAATTTCTGTCCCGCATATCCATGAATATGATATTTATAAGATGACCCTAGCGGGACACCAGGAATAAAACCTTCCCAGATACCAGAGTTATCCAACCGTACAAACAACGAATGACTTTCTTTATTCCAGTCATTAAAAGTCCCGAACACGGTAACAGAGGTAGCATTAGGCGCCCATACAGCAAAATAATAACCCGTTGTACCTAACACTTCCATTTGGTGTGAGCCAAATAATTCGTCGCAACGATAGTTAGTCCCGTTCTGGAAATTTGCTATATCATCTCCTTCAAAACGGGAATAATTCCACACTGGCTTCGTTGTATCTACAAAATGATAATCCTCGTATTGTTGTTTCTTTTCCACGTTAAGTGAGTTATTGTGTGCAATAAACGGCCTTACAATTACACGGATATAAAAAAAACGCCGCCATTTATATGGAAATATAACACTTTAACATCTTTCATAGGAAATCTCAATAGAGAAAGATTTAATATAGCGCTTTCAAAACCAAACCTTAATCATCCATAACCAACACCAATGCATGTATCAAAACTATTGCTGCTGCTCAGCATCGGCATTTTCTGCTCTTTCCAATCATTTAGTCAGCAAAACAAAATTTCAGGTTATATAACAGATACCAGTTCCGGAAAGAAACTGGACAATGCTGTTGTGAGCCTTATTCGTTCGCAGGATTCGATTCTTACCAAATTTGCACGCACAAACAATGCAGGCTACTTTGAGATTAAGAACATTCCGCAAGGCAAGTACGTTTTTATGATCAGCTATCCCGGTTATGCTGAGTACGTTGATGAAGTGGATATTACTGCTGATGTGGTATTGAACAAAACTGTTACCATCATTCCCCGCACAAAATTGCTGGAAGAAATTATTGTACAACAGAAAGTAAGTGCCATCCGGATTAAAGGCGATACCACAGAATATAAGGCCGATAGTTTTAAAGTGGAACAAAATGCCAATGTACAGGAGCTGTTGAAACGATTGCCCGGCTTGCAGGTCAATTCAAAAGGCGAGATCACTGCACAAGGACAAAAAGTAGAAAAGATATTAGTTGATGGCGAAGAATTTTTCAGTGACGACCCTGCAGTTGTTACACAAAATCTGCGTGCAAGTGTAGTTGACAAGGTACAGGTGTTTGATAAAAAAAGTGAACAGGCAGAATTTACAGGTGTAGATGATGGACAGAAAACGAAAACCATCAACCTTGAATTAAAAGATGATAAGAAGAAAGGCTACTTCGGGAAAATTGAAGCAGGCACTGATTTTGACCGCTACAGAACAGGTAAAGCAATGATCAATAGCTTCAAGAAAAAACAAAAAATAGCCGCCTACATAACACATAACAACACAACCTTTGAAGGATTAAACTGGAATGAACAGCGCAACTTCGGAAGTTCAGGAAACAGCAACATGGAAATATCTGATGATGGTGGCATTATGATCTGGAGCGATGGCGGCGATGATTTTGCACGTGGACAAGGTTTGCCGATCTCCACAACTGCCGGCGCCAGCTACATTAACAAGTGGAACAAAGACAAGAACAGCATCAACGGCAGTTACCAATTTAACGACCAGACAGTGAACGGACGCAATGGAAGCATTACGCAGTCACTCTTACCCGGCTCAAGCTTTACCAATACTACTACTGAATTGTTTAATTCGATACGCAGAAGAAATAAAGTAAACGCTATTTATGATTGGGCCATTGATTCAAGCAGCAGCCTGAAAGTAAAAGCAAATGGAGCAATTGTAACAGGCCGCAGAGAAAACATCTACAACGGAAATTCAAAGAATGAAAATGGTGATTTGATTAACGAGCAGGAACGAAGAACCAATACCAATACAGAGAACCAGGATTTCACATCTGAGTTGAGTTATAGAAAACGTCTGAAAAAAGCAGGACGTACCATCAGCTATGTGGGCAACTTCAGCAACAATGTAAAACTGGGCGATGGGTTTCTTTGGTCAGATAATTATTTCTATGACCAAAACGGAAACCTGAGCGACCAGCAAATGATCGATCAGAAAAAAACAAACAATGAACGACAGCAGGTTATTCAAAACAGTCTTGTTTACACAGAACCATTAAGCAAGAAATGGAATCTTGAATTAACCTACCGCAACAATTTCAGCCGCAACAATGCGGAGCGAAATACATTTGAACGTCCTAACCCCAATGACAAGCATACAGAAATTGTTGACACACTCAGCAATCATTTCCTGTTCCGCACAACAGATCATAATGGCGGCGTTTCTTTCCGCTACAATGGCAAAAAAATTGTTGCTTCATTCGGAACATCGGTTGGCCGTACAAACTTCAACCTGGAAGAATTAAATAAAAACGAAACAAGAAGTATTGGCTTTACCAATCTTCTTCCACGTGCAAGCATCAGGTTCTCGCCTAAAAAACAAAAGAGCTTTTCGCTTTCTTATAACGGAAGTACACAAAATCCTTCGCTGCAACAGATCAACCCGATTATTGATAATATTGACCCTCTCAATATTACCGTTGGTAATCCTGATCTGAAGCAGGCGTTCCGTCATAACTTTTCATTGAACCTTAATGATTATAAAATCATTAAGAGCAGAAACTTTTATCTGTCTGGTAATTTTTCGTTTGTAAACAACGCCATCACCAATTCAAATAGTGTTGACAAGGCCACAGGCATCCGTACAAACAAAACCATTAACACAGATGGCAACTATAATGGCAACCTGTGGACCATGTATGGTTTTGAAGTGTTCAAAGGTGTGAATCTTAATTTTAATGCTAACGGTAGTGTAAGCAGGTTTGTAAACGTAGTTAATGACGTAACAAACGTAAACGACAATTACAGTTTTGGTGCAGGCATTGGCATTGGTAAATGGAGCGAAAAATGGCTCAACTTTAATTTGAATATTGAACCACGTTTCAACAGCTCACGTTCAAGTATCAATAAAAACATTGTTACAAAATACTGGAGCATGACAGCCTACCCTTATGTTGAAATGAAATTCAAAAAACAAAAACTCTTCGTTGATATCAATGGTCAGTTTAACACATACCAGCAAACAACCGCATTTGCCAACCAGCGGAATGTGTTCCTGTTAAATGGCGCAATCCGCCGCACCTTTACAAAATCTGATGCATTTGAATTGAAACTTTCAGTAAATGATATGTTCAACCAGAACTTGGGCATCAGACGTAATATTACCAGCAACTTTATTTCTGAAAACACGTTTGAAAACATCCGCCGTTTCTGGTTGCTCACATGTACATGGAACTTTACAAAAAATGGCAAACCATCTAATTTCTAACCTTATCAACTATTCATAAAATGAAAAAATATTTTTTCTCACTCGTAATCACTCTGCTTGGCGTTTCAGCACAGGCACAGGTAAAGTTCATCAATAGTGGCCGTATTGAGTTTGAAAAACGCAGCAATCAATTCTCTTACTACGACCAGGAAGATGATGGCAGCCCATGGGTTGCAGAAATGAAAAAGGCATTCCCCAAAATGGTAACGGAAACTTATGTAATGGATTTCAATGAAGAGAAAACTGTTTACAAGATGCTGAAAGAAGACCCATCAGGAAAATATGTGTGGGGCAGAAAGCCAAGCGATAATGATATAACGGTAAAGGACATCCGCAATAACCAGATATCATTGCAGCGTGATATTTTTGAGCAGACTTACCTGGTAAAAGACAGCCTGATGAATTACAAATGGCGCATTACCAACGAAACCAGAACCATTGCTGGTTTTGAATGCCGTAAAGCAGTGACCATTATCTGCGACTCCGTTTACATCGTTGCGTTTTATTCAGATGAAATTACTGTGAGCAGCGGCCCTGAAAGTTTTGGTGGTTTACCGGGTATGATCCTTGGCCTTGCTGTTCCCCGCCTGCAAATGACGTGGTTTGCAACAAAAGTAGAATTGAAAGAACCAACAGCAACGGCACTTACGCCTAAACAAAAAGGAAAAACAGTTACATGGACAGCTTATCAAAAAGATTTGAATAAAGCTATGAGCGACTGGGGTAAATACGGAGCGAAGGTGTTATGGAACAGTTTACTTTAGCGGCAAAAAAATATGATAAAAAAAGGAGGCACTTCGCCTCCTTTTTTTTGAATTATTCAATTTGAACAGTTCGTTTTATTTCAATAAAATGCAATTACTTCAATTCCATTACCAGATTCGACATTGGCATCAACTGCAAATTCTTTTCCAGTTTAAACTCCACTCCTGCTGCAATATCAATAGCCGATAAATAACCTTTTAACCGTTCAGAAAAACGGGTAAGATCAATCGTCTTCGGTTCAGCATTTGTATTCATTACACACATTACTGTTTGCTTTGCATCGTACCGGAAATAAACATACACGCCATCCATTGGCAGGAACTGCATCAGCTTTCCTGTTTTAATGGCCGATGATGTTTTGCGAAAATTGGCTAAGCGTTTTATATAGTTGAATATTCTGTTCTCTTTTTCTGTACGGCCTGCATCTGTAAATTTATTTTCCTTGTCGCCTTCCCAACCTCCGGGAAAATCCTGGCGCACATAGCCATCGTTGGGCGAGGTAAAACCCGTCATCAAAATTTCATTACCATAATACATTTGCGGAATACCACGGAATGTAAGCATCCATGCAAATGCCATTTTGTATTTCGAAGTATCCTCGCCCACCACAGAATAAAAACGTGGCAGATCATGATTGTCCAGGAAGATCACCTGGCGCATTGGATCTTTGTACACAAAATCCTGGGCTGTGGTTGTATAAAGTTTGTTCACTCCTTCTGTCCAGCCAAACTTTTCATTACAGGCTGGTTGTATACCATAGAATAAAGTTTGAAAATCGGTTGTAGCCTGCAGGTTGCTTTTATACTTAATGTTGTAGTTGTTTTCGCAAAAGAAACTTTGATTGGGCACACCGTGCACCCATGTTTCACCAAAAATGCTGATGTTTGGGTATTCATCATACAGCGCTTTGTTGCAACGATTCATAAATAAAAGATCGTTGTAAGCATAAGTATCAATGCGCCATCCATCAATTCCATATTCTTCTACAGTCCACACTGCATGTTGAATTAAAAAATTTGCAACAAACGGATTGTGCTGATTCCAATCGGGCATTGCAGTAACAAACCATCCATCACTCATAATACGTTTATCTTGCAGTGAAGCGTAAGGGTCAAACAGGGTTTGATCTTTATAATTGGTTTGTGTGAATTTTGGCCAGCGATGAAACCATGTACTGTCGGGCTGATCTTTAAAAATAAAATGTTCCAGTCCCACATGATTGTACACAGCATCCTGTATTATTTTCATTCCTTTTGCATGCGCTGCATGGATCAGTTGTTTGTATGCTTCATCACCGCCAAGTCGTGGATCAACACGGTAATGATTGGTAAATGCATAACCATGCTCCGTACGTTCAGGCATATCATTTTCAATAACAGGATTTAACCACAATGCAGTTACTCCAAGATCATGCAGGTAATCCAGTTTATTCTGAATGCCTTTGAGGTCACCACCATGACGGTTAAAAACAGTATCTCTCCGAAGTGTTTGATCAAGCATGCCAGACACACGGTCATTTGACGGATCACCATTGCTGAAACGATCGGGCATAATGAGATACATCAGATCAGAAGAGGTAGCACCATTGGCAAATTCTTTTCCTCTTCCAGTTCTTCTTTGCTGCAATGCAAAATCAAAATTCATTGCTTTTCCGTTTGCAGCCCTGGAGCGAATGACAATTGTTCCGGGTTTTGCAACCGGCGCAATAGTTACATCCAGTATTACATAATTCTTATTCTGAAACTTGTTTACTTTCGTGAGCGTAACACCGGGATAAGCAATTGTAAACGCCCCATTCGATCCCACATCTGCACCGTGTATCATTACCTGCAGTTTATTGTACTTCATACCTACCCACCAGTTTGCAGGATATAAGTTGTAACTGTTTTGTGCAAATGAAGAAGCTACTGCAAATAACAGCAGCATTCCTGTTAAAAACTTTTTCATATTATAATCCTTTTAGCCGAAGATTAAGTAATGCAGCAATAATCATAGAACAGCCGCCTAACACAATGGTGTAAATAGCATTACCATCAAAGATGTTTTTTGTAAAGAACCCGAGAAGTGTAGCTGCCAGTATCTGAGGAATAACAATAAAGAAGTTGAATATCCCCATATACACTCCCATTTTATGTTGCGGCAACGATTGTGTTAACATTGAATATGGCATTGCAAGAATACTTGACCATGCAAAGCCAACACCAGCCATACTTATAATAAGGAAATTTTCATTTTTAAAAAGATAAAATGAAATAAGTCCCAATCCTCCTGCAAGTAATGCAATCAGGTGTGTTGACGGTCGTGAAAATTTCTTTGCTAATACCGGCAATAAAAATGCAAAGAGCGCTGCAAACCCATTGTACCAGGCAAACAATACACCAACCCAGTTGCCAATGCGGTTATACTCAGGCGAACTTGCATCGGTTGTACCATAAAGATGCTGTGCAAGAGCGGGTGTTGAATAGATCCACATGGCAAACAAAGCAAACCATGAAAAGAATTGTACAACAGCCAGCTTTTTCATCGTTGCAGGTAAATGGTTCAGATCATCCATCACTTCCACCAGTCCGTTTTTCTTTCCGGCGGAATAAAATCCACCTGCAAGCAATTGAAACAGTCCAAATGCTAATACGCCACCAGTAAGTACATACAATTCTTTTTCAAGCGGCTGGTCAGCATTTTGATTGTAAAAGAAAAGAAAAGCTGTTAACGCTGCACCGGCAAGCGCCCATATCAGCCCTTTACTGTAGAATCTCTTCAAGGCTGTTTTAATTGTTGCGGTATGTTCTTCTTCACCTGTTTCGCCAAAGCTTTTCATTTCATCCGGTGAATACTCCTTTGTGGTAAAAACGGTATAGGAAATAGCTACTACAAAAACAATTGCGCCTGTAATAAATGATATGCGTACAGAATCTGGTATTACTCCGGGCTCTGCAGTATTTGAAATACCAAATGCTGTTAACATGTAAGGAAGAATCGAAGAAATAACCGCACCTAACCCAATGAAAAAACTTTGCATGGCAAAACCTGCAGTACGTTGTTCATCCGGCAACATATCACCAACAAAAGCTCTGAATGGCTCCATTGAAATATTGATGGATGCATCAAGCACCCAAAGTGTTACCGCTGCCATCCACAATGCAGATACTCCCGGAAACACAAACAAAGCAAGGGCTGCAAAGATTGCACCCGCCATAAAATAAGGTCTTCGTCTGCCGAGCTTGCCAAGCCATGTACGGTCGCTCATGTGACCAATGATTGGCTGAATCAATAACCCTGTTAACGGTGCAGCGATCCAAAGAATTGGTATCTCTTCGATCTTTGCTCCAAGAGTTTGAAAAATACGGCTGACGTTTGCATTCTGTAATCCGAATGCAAACTGGATTCCAAAGAAACCAACACTCATGTTTATGATCTGTGCTAAACTGAGTTTCGGTTTGCTGATAGGCAATGAGTCCTGCATGGCAAGATGATATCTCCTCCCCGAAGGAGATCGGATTTTTGGTTCATAATCGATAGTAGTATAGCAAAACTTTTCCGGGGGAAAAGTTTAAATCACAAATCCGTCTGGTATAATTGCTCCTTTTTTGATCACCACAATACCATCTTTAACTGTGTACAGCGAATGATCTGTATTTGGTAAATGATTACCGCCGTTAATACGCACATCGTTTCCAATGCGGCAATTTTTATCAATAATTGTATTCTTAATGTAACAACGTTCGCCAATTCCTATTTTGGGAATACCACGTGCAGCAGAATGATTCATTTCTTCCAGTGTTTCAAAATAATCGCCACCCATTATATAACAACTCACAATAGTTGTACCATGACCAATACGGGAGCGGATACCAATCACACTGTTCTCTACCCTGCTTGCAAGGATGATGGAACCTTCTGCAATAATTGTTTTCTCCAGTGTTGTTCCACTGATCTTTGCAGGAGGAAGCATGCGTGCACGTGTGTACACTGGTTTTGTATTGTCAAACAGGTTAAAATCAGGTATTTCCTGCGTTAATGCAAGATTGGCTTCAAAGAAAGAATAGATATTCCCAATATCTGTCCAGTAACCATCGTACTGGTAGCTGGCTACTTTATATTTTGCAATGGATGCAGGCATGATCTCCTTACCAAAATCTGCGGCATCTTTGTATTCATCCTGCAACAGATCAATCAGCAATTGTTTGTTGAAAATATAAATACCCATTGATGCAAGATAGATGCGGCCCATACGACGCATTTCATCACCGGTATCACTTACCCACTCTCCTAAAATTTCTTTCTTTGGTTTTTCAATAAACGAAGTGATCATGCTGTTTTCATCAGCTTTAAGAATGCCAAACTCCGGCGCTTCACGCTCAGCCACAGGAATAGTCGCAATGCTGATGTCGGCACCACGGGCCACATGATCCTCGATCATTTGCTGAAAATCCATTTGATACAACTGATCGCCTGAAAGAATGAGCACATAATCAGCTTCGTGCTGCTGCACATGACGAAGACACTGGCGCACCGCATCAGCAGTTCCCTGGTACCACCCGGAGTTATCCGGTGTTTGTTCTGCTGCAAGAATATCTACAAACGCACGGCTGAACATGCTGAAGTGGTAAGTATTCTTGATATGTTTATTTAATGAAGCAGAGTTGAACTGTGTTAATACAAACATACGGTTGATGCCTGAATTGATACAGTTGGAAATAGGAATATCCACCAAACGGTATTTACCTGCAATAGGAACAGCAGGTTTACTGCGGCTTGCAGTTAATGGATATAACCTGGTGCCGGCACCTCCTCCAAGGATTACGGCCAATGTGCTTTTAGCGGCTGAAATGGAACTCATATTAAGATTGTTTGTAGGGCTATTTAAAATTATCTCAAACTTTGGTATAAAGCAAGATATTGTTGAACACTTGATTCCCAGCTGAAGTCAAGCTTCATCATTCTTTCTCTTGAAGCATCGAATTTTTCCTTATTACTATATAACTCACAGGCACGCCACACTGCATTACACACATCACCTACTGAAGCGTGGTCAAAAACAATTCCATACCCGTCTTCTGTAAGTATGTCCTTCACTGTATCTTTCAAACCACCTGTATTACGCACCAGCGGAACAGTGCCATAGCGCATGGAATACATTTGGTTTAAACCACAAGGTTCTACACGGCTTGGCATCAGCAGGAAATCAGCTCCGGCATACATCAGATGGCTCAGGCCTTCATTATAACCAATATAACAGCTGTAATCGCCTTGCGAAATAGTGGTCATGCCATTTAGCTTTGCTTCCACTTCAGGTTCACCACTGCCAAGGATCAGGAAGTTCATACGCCGACCAATGTAATAAAACGAATCACCAATTACAGCAGGAAGTATATCGGCAGCTTTTTCTCCCACCAGCCTGCCAATGAAAACAAATAAAGGTTTATTGATATCCAGCCCAAAGGTTTCGCAGAGCTGTGCTTTATTTTTTGCTTTTCCTTCTTCTACTGTTGCAAGTGTATAGTCGTGTTTTATGTATTTGTCTGTTTCAGGATCCCACACCTGCGTATCAATACCATTCAGTATGCCGCTGCATTTACCACGTTCATATTCAAACAATGCTTCCAGTCCATTGCTCATATAACGTAACTCATCCATATAACTGTTACTTACAGTTGTTACTTTATCGGCACACTTTACAGCACTTGCTAATGGGTTGATGCTATTTCCCCATTCCAGCATACCACGCTTCCAATCATCGTAAGGAGGAAGATATACACTCTGCTCCCAAGTCATCCATCCCTGATATTGTGCGTTGTGAATGGTTAAAACTGTTGGTACAGTAGCAAGCTGGTTGTAGCGGTAGCAATATTTCATCATAAAAGGAATAAGCCCTGCATGATAATCATGCACATGCACCACATCCGGTTTAAACTGCCAGGATGCGATCCAATCCACTACACATACCTGGAAGGCGGTGAAGCGTTGTACATCATCATCATACCCGTAGATCTTTTCACGATCAAGAAGTCCGTTGATGTCAACAAGGTAAAGCCCAAAGCCTAACTTATCCGTTGTTTCTTTTATGATGGTATAATCGAAAAAATAATCGCCGATATTGGTGTACCCTTTATGTACCACATCAAACTCATTATTCAATAAAAACTTTGTACGGTACATTGGCATCACCACCTTGGCGTTATGCCCTGCATCCTGCTGGTATTTGGGTAAGGCACCAACCACATCACCTAACCCTCCTGCTTTAGCAACCGGGTAACACTCTGCACTAACATGAAGAATTTCCATTGGCAAGAAATTAGAACTGTTTGTTGCATTGAATATAGGAAGGAGTTTGACTCATACCAAAAAACAATAAATAATTTTTCGCAAAGCAATTTCTTGCATACTTTCAGCCCTTAAACTACGTAAACTACGATTGATTATGTCACAGCAAACAAAGTGGTCGCAATTCGGCGTACTAATCTCCGTGTTCTTCTTTTGGGGATTCGTTGCCGCATCGAATGACATCCTTATTCCTGTTTTTAAAGAAAAACTACAC
>NZ_CAMLGT010000036.1 GCF_946479605.1 uncultured Lacibacter sp. | reverse complement strand
CGTAAAACACAGCTGCAGCAAGCGTTTTACCGCCTGCCCCTTCATCTTTTTCTTTCCATTTCTACATGTTTATGCGATTGACTTTCCTTCTCCCTTGCTGCATCTTTGCATTGTTAAACAAATCATCAAATGGCGCAAAGCCACAAACCTTATCATCATGAAACAATTATTTATTCTGTTCATCGGCATGCTTACAGCTGCCACCGCTGTAAAAGCCGATGTGGTTACAAGAGAACTTCCTGTAACAAAAGCATTTTACAGTCTTGAAGTAAGTCACGAAATTTCAGTGATCCTTACTGAAAGTGCAGAAACAACCATCCGTATTGCCGGCGAAGAAAAAGATGCCAACGCAGTAGTGGTTGACCAATCAAAAGGTAAAGTACGACTGCTGAGCAAAAAAGGTTCACTTAAAAACAAAGTAACTGTTTTTATTACCGTACAAAACCTACGTAAGCTCACCATCAAAGGAGCTTCTTATGTTCGCAGCAATGGCAATATTGCATCGAACAAATTGCTGGTAACATTTGCAGGCGAAGCGAAAGTTGAGATCAACAACATTGGCGACATTGCCTTTATTGCCGATGAAAACATTGACCTTGAATTTCAAAAATGGAACACCACACAATTAGGTAAAAAGTAATCAAGAGGAAAACGGTTTATCTGCAGTTTACTACAGTTCAATCAATGATAACCGCCGTTCACTTAATTCTGTTATAACAGCGCAAAAACACAGTTTATATTTGCTGTGTGATTCAATGATCACAAAAACAAGACAACATGAAAAAAGGTATTTTACTTATTACTGTATTGGCTGCCTGGCTGCTCCTGAAAAACGGAACGTATATGCAGACACTGAAAACACCCGGCACCGATCTGCAAACAAAAATGCAGGTGGTAACAAACACAGTAAAGAACGACCTGTTTCAATTTACTACCGTTCATTTGTCTTCAGCAAAAAGAAAAACAAACAATAGCAAGCATACAGCAAAAGCCTGTGTATTAAAACTCACCAATGAAAAACAGTTGCATAACCATGAACCCTTATTGATCGTAAACAGCCTTTAAAAAACACTTTGTTTTAACAGTCGCACCTATAATTTCTTCCGTCTGATCTGGAAAGACACAGCCGCCCCGTAAGGCGGCTTTATCGTTTGCGTAAACAAATTTTTTCAGCCCTCTAATTCTTTCTATCTTTCCGCTCTACGATCACTTGCCTGCGCTTAAAACAGGATTACTATGTCATTTAACAACACAACCGGGCTCCAGCAATTTAAGAGCCAGGTAGGAATTAAGTTTCAACTTTACAACAGTTTATTTACTTCATTACCATTTCACCGGATTGAACGTACAGGTATTTTGTTATCACTGTTATTAACCAATACTGAAGATGGTTATAAAAAGAAACAAAGCCCTGTTGAGATCATTGACGATTTTTTTAAACGTCATACATCTTATACAAAAGAGCAGGAACAGATCGATCTGCTGTTTCGTTTTGTGCAATACACCGAACGCCAGATCGTATTGTTTGACGCATTGGAAGATGCCGCTTTCCGTGAAGTGCATGATATGCAGGGAACAGGTTCGTTAAAACAACTGTTTAACGAAGTACAAACAAACAATAAAGAAGGTGAACTGCTTGATAAACTGAACGATTACTGCATACGTTTGGTATTAACCGCACACCCTACACAGTTTTATCCCGGTTCTGTATTAGGTATTATTCACGATCTGTCGAAAGCATTGTCGGAAAACAATGCCACACAGATCAATACCTATTTACAACAGCTGGGCAAAACGCCGTTCCTGAAAAAGCAGCGTCCTACTCCGTATGATGAAGCTGTGAGTTTGATCTGGTACCTGGAGAATGTTTTCTATGCAGCTGCCGGACGTATTTATGCCAACATTAAAAACCAATTGCAGCTTGGTATTGAATTTAACCAACCACTCATCCGCATGGGTTTCTGGCCCGGTGGCGACAGAGACGGCAACCCGTTTGTAACAACTGATATTACATTGAAGGTAGCAGAACTGTTACGTGGTTCTATCATTAAATGTTATTACCTGGATGTGCGCCGCATGAAACGCAGGCTTACCTTCCAGGGAGTTGATGTATTGCTGGCTGGTCTTGAAAAGAAGTTATACGATAATATTTTCATTCCCGGCCATACAACCAGTTTAACAAAAGAGGAAGTGTTGTCTACGTTGTTTGAAATAAGAGGTATTCTTATTCATCAACATAATGGTTTATTCCAGAACCAGGTTGATGCACTGATCAATAAAGTGCAGTTGTTTGGTTTACATTTTGCTTCACTCGACATTCGCCAGGATAGCTCAGTGCACAGCAAAGTGCTATCCACTATTGCAGCGAAAGAACCGGACACTGCGTTCCCTTATTTACCCGGTTATAAAACCGATGCTGAAAACAAAGCTGCAGATGAACTGGTAAAAGAAACACTGGATGTTATGAAAAACATCAAAGTGATCCAGCAGCAAAACGGAACTGATGGTTGCAGCCGCTACATCATTAGCCAATGTACAAGCGCCGAAAATGTAATGGAAGTATTTCAGTTACTCATGCTGAGTGGATGGGATAGAGATGCATTGAACCTTGATATTGTTCCGTTGTTTGAAACAATTGAAGATCTGCAAAGTGCTCCCGGTGTTATGAAGCAACTCTATACGCATGAAGTATATAAAGAACATCTTAACCGACGTGGAAGAAAACAAACGATCATGCTTGGCTTCAGCGATGGTACAAAAGATGGTGGTTACCTCATGGCTAATTGGGGAATTTATAAAGCAAAAGAAGAGCTGAGTAATATTTCTAAAGAATACGGGATTGATGTGATGTTCTTTGATGGTCGTGGTGGCCCTCCTGCACGTGGTGGTGGTAAAACACATAAGTTTTATGCATCCATGGGCAAACATATTTCCAATAAAGAAATACAGCTTACTATACAAGGACAAACTGTAAGTTCAAATTTCGGCACGCCCGATTCTGCACAGTTTAATATTGAACAGTTGCTGAATGCAGGTATCAGTAACGACCTGTTCTCTTCCAACAAAGTAACACTGAGTGATGATGAAGAAAACCTGATCGTTGAAATTGCCGGTAAGAGTTATGATGCATACAGCGAATTGAAAAAGCACCCTTACTTTATGCAATACCTGGTGGATACAAGTCCGCTGAAATATTACAGCGATACCAATATTGCAAGTCGCCCTGCAAAGCGTGGTGGTTCTGCACGGTTGGAATTAAAAGACCTGCGTGCTATTCCTTATGTTGGCGCCTGGAGCCAGCTGAAACAAAACGTTACCGGTTACTATGGCGTGGGCACTGCGTTAAAAGCATTGGACGACCAGGGACGTTTTCACGAAGTGAAACAACTCTATAACAATTCACTGTTTATCAAAACGCTGATGGATAACTGTGAAATGGCAATGAAAAAATGCTTCTTTCCGTTGACAGAATACCTGCGTGATCATCCTGTGTATGGTGAGATATGGCAAAAGATCTATAACGAATACGAACTCACAAAAAAATATGTGTTGCTGCTGAGCGGTAATACAGAGTTGATGGAAACTTATCCTGTTGAGCAATTGTCGATACAAATGCGTGAACGTATAGTACTGCCCTTGCTTACCATTCAACAATATGCCATTGCCAAATGCAGAGAACTGAACGGCCAGCAAAATGCAAGCAACAAAGCAGCTTACGAAAAGCTGATCATCCGTTGTTCGTTTGGTATTATTAATGCGGCAAGGAACTCTGCATAGAAATGAGTTAATCTTGATAATGGAAATCCGTGTGGTGAAAGCTGCACGGATTTTTTTATTTTACAACAGCGCATATGGCTTCTAATGCCACAAAAAATATTTCAAAACACGTTATTTCTTAAAAAGGATAATGAAAATTGTTACATGGAACTGCAATGGGGCTTTACGAAATAAGTTCAAAAACATTTCTGAACTCAATGCTGACATTTACATTCTGCAAGAATGTGAAAACCCATCATTAAGCAATCATGCGGAATATGCTTCATGGGCAAATAATTTTATATGGAAAGGAGATAATAAAAACAAGGGGCTGGGAATATTTGCAAAAAAAGATACTTCTCTTGAACTTCTTGACTGGAGTGATACGTACACAAATCACCGGGTAAAACACTTCCTGCCCTGTATATTAAATCGCAAAACAAAGCTTTTGGGTATCTGGACCATGCAAAACAAATCCACATCATATGACTACATAGGCCAAATGTGGAAGTATATGCAAATAAATAAGATGAAGTTTGAAAACATTATTCTCGCAGGTGACTTTAACAGCAATACAATATGGGATAAAAGAAAAAGATTGTGGAATCATTCAAATATCGTCAAAGACTTAAGAGATCTGGGCATCAATAGTCTCTATCATGTATTTTACAACGAAGAGCAAGGAAAAGAAAGCAGGCCAACTTTCTTTCTACAAAGAAACCGTTCTAAGCCATATCACATTGATTATATTTTTGCTTCCAAGAATTTTGAAAATAAAATGAAGTATTTCGAAGTGGCAGAAAGAGAAAGATGGCTTGCATTAAGTGACCACCTTCCCTTGATTTGCGAGATTGAAGACTAGATATGTAGCGATACAGATTTATTCATTTCCTTTTACAGATCATCAACCTGCATAAAAAGAGTACCTTACTTAAAAAGATAAGCCATGCTCCCCGACATTCAAGCTTACAATAACAAACAAACGCCGGAAGACAAAGCTATTTGCGATCTGCTGGCAACAGAGATCAGCAAAACACTAAAAGAAGCAGAGAACAAGATCTGGCATGCACACCCGGTGTGGTTTTTGGATGGCAACCCCGTTGCCGGTTACAGCAAACAGAAAAAGGGAATCCGTCTGATGTTTTGGAGTGGTGCCGGTTTTGATGAAGAGTTATTAAATGTGAAAGGAGAAAAATTTAAGGATGCATCCATTTTCTACAATAACATATCTGAAATAAATACAAAAGATCTGAAACGCTGGCTTGGCAAAGCACGGAACATACAGTGGGATTATAAGAATATTGTAAAACGCAAAGGCGTACTGGAACGGTTGAAGTAAACATGTGTACAAGCACTTAGCTTTGCACACATGGAACAATATCTCCGTTCGTTCAACCTGCTCACTAACGATGAAATAGAAACAGCTGTAGCAGCTGCCCGTTACCGTAAGATCAGCAAAGGCGATCTGCTGATACAGGAAGGACAGGTTTGTAAACATGTCTGGTTTGTTCAATCAGGTTTCTTTCGCTCTTTCTATACAAATAATTCCGGCGAAGAAATTACCTACTGCTTCTCGTTTGCCAATGCATTTGCAACGGCTTACTCTTCTTTTCTTACACAAAAAGAATCAGCAGAAAATATTGCAGCGATGACAGATGCTGAAGTTTTTTCCATACCACGTGAAACCATAATTGAGCTGGAGCAAACAAGTAAAAACTGGTTGCGTGTATCAAAGTACATGGCCGAACAGGAGTATATGAAAATGGAACAACGGGTATTTCTGTTATTAAAAGAAAGTGCAGAGAACAGGTATAAAGATCTGCTGCAAAATCAACCCGGTTATTTGCAGAAAATTCCGCTGCAGCATCTCGCTTCCTATTTAGGTATTACCCAACGTCATCTCAGCCGCATCAGGAAAACCTATGCTGCATCGTTTTAGACATTTGTCCTTTTTCAACACTAGCTCTTCTTCGTTCTTTGCTTTAAAAGAATTATGAAAAAGGTATTACTGATCAACGGACATCCTGATGAAAAAAGTTTCAACCATGCGCTTTCAGCAGCATACATGCATGGACTATCAAAAACAAATGCACAGGTAATACAACTCAATATTGCTGATCTAAACTTCAACCCTAATCTGCAGTATGGTTACCGGCAAAGAACCGAACTGGAGCCCGATCTTATTAGTGCAATTGAACAAATAAAGCAAGCCGATCATTTAGTTTGGGTATTCCCGATGTGGTGGTATGGTTATCCCGCCATCATGAAAGGATTTATTGATCGTGTATTTCTCCCGGGCATTACGTACCAGCCTGTGCCAGGTAAACCCTTCCCTAAAAAATTATTGAAAGGTAAAACTGCGCACATCATTGTTACGGCCGATACACCCCGCTGGTACGATTGGCTGTTTATGAAAAGTCCCACCATTAATCAATTTAAAAAAGGTACACTTGAGTTTTGTGGTGTAAAACCTGTTCATGTAACGTTTATTGCTCCTGTAAAAGATTCAACCGAAGCATTTCGCAACAAATGGCTCAGCAAAATGGTTATTGCCGGCCAACAGCTGAAGTAATTTTACCAACTGAAGAAATTTTCAACAGCCCATCCCCTGCAACTATTTCTGTATTTTTGCCACTCTTAAAAAAAGCACAATGAGTAAAGTACAGGTTGGGCTGGTACAAATGAGTTGTACTGGCAATAAAGAAGAAAATTTGCAAAAAGCCATTATCAAAACAAGAGAGGCTGCCGCAAAGGGCGCACAGATCGTTTGTTTGCAGGAGTTGTTTACATCGCTCTACTTTTGCGATGAAGAGAACTATGATAATTTTCTGCTGGCAGAAGCCATTCCCGGACCTTCTACCGATGCATTGAGTACAGTGGCGAAAGAGTTAGGCGTGGTGATCATTGCTTCTTTGTTTGAAAAACGTACACAGGGTTTATATCACAATACAACTGCAGTGCTGGATGCTGATGGTACATACCTGGGCAAATACCGCAAAATGCATATTCCTGACGATCCTGCTTATTACGAAAAATTTTATTTCACTCCAGGGGATCTCGGTTACAAAATATTCAAAACAAAATTCGCCAGTATTGGTGTGCTTATCTGCTGGGATCAGTGGTACCCCGAAGCAGCACGCATTACAGCATTGATGGGTGCAGAAATTTTATTCTATCCTACTTCTTTCGGTTGGGCAACATCGCTGGACGATGCTACCAATACCGTTCAATACAATGCATGGCAAACAATACAACTCAGTCATGCAGTTGCTAATGGTTTGCATGTGGTAAGTGTTAACCGTGTTGGCTTGGAACAGAATGGTGCGATGAAATTCTGGGGCGGTTCGTTTGTAAGCAATCCATTCGGCACATTGTTATACAAAGCATCGCATGATGCAGAAGAAGTGCATGTACAGGAGCTGGATCTTTCAAAGAGTGATCGTTACCGCACACACTGGCCTTTCCTTAGAGACAGAAGAATTGATTCCTATCAGCCGATCACGAAACGTTTTATTGATGAAGATTAAACTGTTCATGGTTGATGGTTCATTTTTCATAGCAAAAGCCACTCAACCATGAACCATGAACGATTAACAATGAACTCAAAACTTACTCCCAAAGAACTCGGATACTATTTCCCTGCCGAATTTGCTCCGCATGTAGCAACCTGGCTTTCGTGGCCGCATAAGGAAGCTTCCTGGCCGGAAAAAATTCATACCATCTTCCCCTACTATGCACAGTTCATTAAAGAGTTGACGAAGGGTGAACTGGTGCGTATTAATGTTGCAGATGAAGCAATGAAGAATTTTGCATTGGGGCATTTGCATACAGCAGCAGTTGATTTAAGTAAAGTTGAATTTTTCTTTCATCCCACCAACGATGCATGGTGCAGAGATCATGGTCCCGCATTTTTAGTTAACCCACATGCAGAGCAAAAGAAAGTCATTGTTGACTGGGGGTATAATGCATGGGGCGACAAATATCCTCCCTACGATCTGGACGATGTAATACCAACTTTGATCGGCAAGCATTATAACTTACCTGTGTTCAATCCCGGTATTGTCATGGAAGGTGGTTCAGTTGAGTTTAACGGCAAAGGCACCTTACTTACATCTACTGCATGTTTATTGAATCCAAATCGAAATCCACATCTCAATCAATCACAAATTGAAGAATACCTCATCAACTATTATGGCATTGAACAGATACTGTGGGTTGATGAAGGAATCATTGGTGATGATACCGATGGACATATTGATGATACCGTTCGTTTTGTAAACGAAGACACCGTATTAACGGTTATTGAAGAAAACAAAACAGATGAGAATTACGATTTGCTGCAACATAATTTAAAGCAGCTGCAAAGCATGCGTTTGCTGAATGGCAAACAATTGAACATTGTGGAACTACCAATGCCTGATGAAGTGGTTTATGACGAGCAACGTTTACCTGCATCGTACGCAAACTTTTATATTGCCAATAAATCGGTGATTGTTCCCACCTTCCGGTCTGCAAAAGATGATAAAGCTTTACAGATCATTCAGCAATGTTTTCCTGATCGTGAAGTAGTGGGTATTGATTCAACAGAGATCATCTGGGGATTAGGAAGTTTTCATTGCCTGAGCCAGCAGGAACCATTGGTATAATGTATCACAAATAAGATTTAAAATTATTGTATAAACAAAGAAGTCTCTCCAAATGGAGAGACTTTCTTTTTCTCATGCTTAGTTACGATTACCATCATTAAAATTTCTAAAATCGAACCCCTTTGTAAAAACAAAGGGGTAATCGATTGCCTGCTATAGAAAGAGCGGGCCTGCCATATATAAAAAAGGAAACTGAATGGCCGATTTCAAGTTAGAATTTATACACGGCTGCCAGCAGAAAACTTGCGGCTGATTTCGTTCCTGCTCCATCTTTATCGCTATAGATGTTACCACCTGCACTTTCAATACGCAATTCAGGAATAAAAGTGAAACCACCTACTCTGAAGTTTGCAGAAAGTGTATTAGCGAAGATCGATGTGCCAAATCCTTTTACGCCATCTTTATCATCGAATAATTCACTGCGGAGTGTTAAGCCAAATACATCTGTAGGATCGAGGTTGAGGTATGCAGCAGCACCCCACCAGCTTTTCGCATCTTCGTTTTTAGAACCATCCCACGCTTTTGTATTATTAAGCGTTGCATTTACTCCAATATTGAATTTTGAAGAAACAGCAAATGTGCCCACAAAATCAAATTGGTTTACGATCGATGTATCTGGATTTTTACCACCTACATAGTTTGCATAAAACTTAATACCATCAGTTGCAGCCAGGCTGTACTGTGCAATAAAAAATTTCTTTTCAATTTGACCGGCAGGTAATAAACGGTAATCAGTTGGGTTAGCAATACCAACCATGAAACCACTTTTTCCTACAGTCAGATCTGCTTTTAAACCTGCATGAGTGAATGGTCCGTTTGTAAACATGTAGCTCATGCTGTAGTTACGGTTCAGTTGCGGATCAACCAACTCATAACCTACATGTGTAGCCCATGTACCTGCTGTGAACTTTAAATTTTCAATGGGAGCGTAAGAAACATACAACTGTTTCACTGCTGCAAAAATACCTGCATCGTTATATGCAAATTCCATTGCACGTGGACCAAAACCTAAATCGGCAACCGCACTTACTTTATCGCCTGCATGTTCAAATTTTACAGATGCCATACCAAGAGCAAACGTATTGTTGGCATTAGTAAAACTTGTTCTGTTATTTGAACCTTGTTTTGCGAAATCGTATTTAAAGTATGTATCGGCTGAACCACTGATTGTAAGAGCTGGTTTTTTTTCCGGCTCGTCAGCAGTTTTTGCAGTTGAATCTGCAGGAGGTGTTACAACTTCAATAGCGTTGTTCTGCTGAGCAAATGATGACATAAGAGTAATGGTCAGGAGCGAACCTGTTGCGAATAATTTTCGTAACATTGTAATTGATTTTAAGTGTTAATAAGGGTACAGCAGATGCGTTGCGTCAACAACCATCATATTGCTGTACCTTTTTCGTTTACGTGTGTTTAGATAATTTACTTATCTGAGAATAAACATGCAGTTAATTTATTATTCAGCTGCAGCTACTTCTTCTTCTTTCATCTGGCCGTTCTTAGATACCAGCAAAGTTCCTTGCAGGTATTTCTCGTTGTGCTGTGTAGCATCCAGACCAAGTTCTTCTTCTTCTTCAGTTACACGCAAAGGAAGAATGAAGTTGATGAATTTGAAGATGAGGTAAGAAGCAGTAAAGCTGAATGCAACAACAATTCCTAACGCCTTCAACTGAGTGAAGAAGAATTCAGGATTGCCGTAGAACAAACCGTCGTTACCGGCAGCGTTCACTGTTTTTGTAGCAAACAAACCAGTCATGATCATACCTACCATACCACCTATACCGTGGCAAGGGAATACGTCGAGTGTATCATCAAGTCTTGATTTTTGTTTGTAATAAACAGCAATATTAGAAATGATAGCGGCTACTGCACCAATGAAGATACTTTGAGGCACTGCAACAAAACCTGCTGCAGGTGTAATGGCCACAAGACCAACTACAGCACCAATACAGAAACCAAGTACAGAAGGTTTTTTACCACGTACAACATCAAAGAACATCCAGCTTAAACCAGCTGCTGCGGCCGCTGTATTTGTTGTGGCAAAAGCAGATACGGCAAGACCATTTGCACCTAATGCAGAACCAGCATTAAAGCCAAACCATCCAAACCAGAGCAAACCTGTACCGATCAATACATAAGGCACGTTTGCTGGTGGAATTTCTTTATTTTCCATATGCACTTTTCTGCGCTTCAATACCAATGCACCTGCAAGGGCAGCACAACCGGCAGAAATGTGTACTACTGTACCACCGGCAAAGTCAAGAACGCCCCATTTAAAGAGGAATCCTTCCGGATGCCAGCTCCAATGCGCCAACGGTGCATATACTAATAAACCAAATAAAACAGTAAACAGGATATAAGATGTAAAACGGATACGCTCAGCAACGGCACCTACTACCAGTCCGGGAGTAATGATCGCAAACATCATTTGGAACAATGCGAACAACGCCAGCGGAATGCTTGGAGCTAAACTCCAGGGAGCACCTGACACAACATCTTTAAAGAAAAGGAATGTGGTAGGGTCGCCAATAAATCCACCAATGGAATTACCAAATGCAAGGCTGAAACCAACTACTACCCAAAGAACACCTACTACACCAGCAGCTACCACACTTTTGATCATGGTAGAGATCACATTCTTACGGTGCACCATACCGCCGTAAAAGAATGCAAGCCCGGGAGTCATTAAAAATACAAAGGCTGTAGCTACAATAATCCAGGCAATGTCGGCCGGACTGTAAACACCTGCTTTGTCTTCAAATGCAGGAATTGCAGGAATGAACAACGCTGCAATGGCAACTGCCGCCAAAATAAGGAAGGGGGCAATTTGCCGTGGAGTTACTTTTTTAATCATGGTCTATCGATTTTTGGTTTAGATATTAATTAATTTTTTAATTAATTATTATTTAACTAAACTACATATAAAAAATAATAGCAACGGTTAGTTTTTATCACATTTTATATTTTTTAATATTTACTGACAGGCAATAAAAAAACAGGTGCAAGTTTATTGTTATCAATAACTTACACCTGTTTAAACCTGTTGGGCATCATAAAAGCCCAAAATAAACTGTTGAATTAAATCAAAGAAAAAGTAGCGGTTTGATCTTTTGTTTCCAATAATGAAGACCCTGAAAGGAATTCATCTACTTTTCGTGCACACTCTCTACCCTCACTGATTGCCCAAACAACCAACGATTGACCACGACGCATATCTCCAGCCGTAAACACTTTGTTGATGTTGGTTTTATACTCCTTTTCTGTTGCTTTAACATTTTTGCGATCATCCAGCTCCACTCCTAATTGCTCAAGCAAACCAGCATATTGTGGATTCACAAAACCCATTGCCAATAAAGCCAGCTCACATGGAATTGTACGTTCGCTGCCTTCTCTTTCAACAAAAGATGAAGGACGTCCATCAGCACTGCTCTTCCACTCCAGATCAACGATCTTTAAAGCTTTCAGATTTCCTTTATCATCACCAATAAATTCTTTTGTAGCAATAGCCCATTTACGATCGGCACCTTCTTCATGTGAAGATGATGTTTTCAAGGTCATGGGATAAGTAGGCCAAGGCATAAACTGTGTACGGTCCTTTGGAGGCATTGGCATCAACTCAAACTGTGTAACAGATGTTGCTTTATGACGGTTACTTGTACCTACACAATCACTACCGGTATCACCACCACCAATCACCACTACATTTTTGCCGGTTGCAAAAACATCTTCGCTAAGAATATTGCTTTCAATAGCTGCATTTGCTAACGGATCAAGTTTTGCATTACGCTTATTCTGTTGTTTCAGGAATTGCATGGCGAAATAAACTCCCTTCAACTCACGGCCGGGCACATTCAAATCACGTGGCACAGTTGAACCACCTGCCAAAACAATTGCATGATATTCACGCAAGAGATCATTAACATTTACATTCACACCAACATTAGCATTGCACTTAAATGTAACACCTTCGTCTTCCAACACTTTCAAACGGCGATCGATCACCCACTTCTCCAATTTGAAATCAGGAATACCATAACGTAATAAACCACCGGGCCGATCATCACGTTCAAATACAGTAACTGTATGCCCTGCATAATTCAATTGAGCAGCAGCAGCAAGACCTGCAGGACCACTACCCACTACTGCTACTTTTTTACCGGTGCGTTTGTTGATCTTTTTCGGCTGTACAAATCCTTTATCAAAAGCAATTTCAATTATATGCTTTTCAATTTCCTCAATGGCAATAGCAGGTTGATTGATACCAAGTACACATGCTGTTTCGCAGGGTGCAGGACAAATTCTTCCTGTAAACTCAGGGAAGTTATTGGTTGAAGAAAGAATATCATAGGCTTCTTTCCATTCCTTACGATATACTGCATCGTTGAATTCAGGAATAACATTTCCTAAAGGACAACCATTATGACAGAAAGGAACACCGCAATCCATACAACGTGCACTTTGCTGATTGAGCTTTTCATCAGAGTAACGATTTACAAACTCATTGTAATCATTTACTCTTTCTTCCACACTCCTTTTGGTTGGAAGCTCTCTTGTAAATTCTATAAACCCGGTTGGCTTACCCATGAGAACGATTTATTTTTTCCGTTTCTTAGTTATTGATAATTATTTACCGACAGTGATTGTCTGTTTGTTCTTCAACACTACTTTCTTGTAATCAGAAGGGAATACTTTCACAAAATGCTGGAGCTGATTTTCAAAATCATCCAATACAAATTTTGCAACGGTGCTGCCCGTGTATTCGTAATGCTTGCTGATCATTTGCTTTAATTCTGCAACATCATCATCACTCACCGGATCCAGATCAACCATTTCTTTATTGCAATTCGTTGCAAATTTTCCTTTTACATCATACACATATGCAATACCACCACTCATACCTGCAGCGAAATTGCGGCCTGTATCTCCAAGGATCACCACTCTGCCACCAGTCATGTATTCGCAACCATGATCACCAACACTTTCAACAACTACACTTGCACCAGAGTTACGCACAGCAAAACGTTCACCTGCTTTACCACGAATGAATGCTTCACCATCTGTTGCGCCATAAAACGCAACGTTACCAATGATGATATTTTCTTCAGGGGTAAATGTTGCAGCCTTTGGAGGATACACAACTAATCTTGCACCACTCAATCCTTTACCGAAATAATCATTTGCATCACCTTCCAGTTCAAGTGTAACACCTTTGGTATTGAATGCCCCAAAACTTTGTCCGGCAGTACCTGTGAATTTGAAATGAATAGTATCTGCAGGCAATCCTTCAGCACGATATTTCTTCGTGATCTCGTTCGACAGGATTGTACCCGCTGTACGATCTGTATTTTTTATTTCGAATGAAGCGGTAACTTTTTCTTTCTTCTCTAATGCAGGTTTAGCAGCAACCAATAATTTCCAATCGAGCACTTCTGCAATTCCATGATCCTGTTCTTCCTGGCAATACAATCCAGTAAATTCAGAAGCTGGTTCTTTGTATAAAATTGGAGACAGATCAAGCTTGCTGAATTTCCAGTGATTGACATTTTCACGCATCTGCAAACAATCAACCTGGCCAACCATTTCATTTACTGTTTTGAAACCAAGCTCAGCCATGATCTCTCTTAACTCCTGCACCATAAAGCGGAAGAAGTTTACTACATGATCTGCGTTACCTGTAAAGCGTTTACGCAATTCAGGATCTTGTGTAGCTACACCAACAGGACAAGTATTGAGATGACATTTGCGCATCATGATACAACCTTCAACAACAAGTGCAGCAGTTGCAACACCCCACTCTTCTGCCCCAAGTAATGCAGCAATGGCAATATCACGACCGGTTTTCATCTGACCATCGGCCTGCACCACCACACGGCTACGTAATTTATTTTTTACGAGTGTTTGATGTGCTTCTGCCAAGCCAAGTTCCCAAGGAAGACCAGCATGTTTGATGGATGAAATAGGTGATGCACCAGTACCACCATCATGTCCGCTGATCAACACCACATCTGCTTTTGCTTTTGTAACACCGGCAGCAATGGTACCAACACCTGCTTTACTTACCAGCTTCACATTGATACGTGCAGCACGGTTTGCATTTTTGAGATCAAATATTAATTGAGCAAGATCTTCAATTGAATAAATATCGTGATGCGGAGGCGGAGAGATCAAACCAACACCAGGTGTCGAGTGACGTGTTTTACCGATCCATTCATCCACTTTATGACCGGGCAACTGTCCACCTTCACCAGGCTTAGCACCCTGTGCCATTTTAATTTGTAATTCATCAGCTTCGGTGAGATACAAACTTGTTACACCAAAACGTGCAGATGCAACTTGTTTAATGGCTGAACGCATGCTGTCGCCATTAGGCAACAAATCATAACGACGTTCATCTTCACCACCTTCACCGGTATTGCTCTTACCGCCTAAACGGTTCATGGCAATGGCCAATGTAGTGTGTGCTTCCCAGGAAATAGAACCGAAGCTCATGGCTCCTGTTGCAAAACGTTTGTAAATGCTTTCTGCTGGCTCCACTTCATCAAGACTAATTGCAGGGCGATTGCGTTTAAACTCAAACATACTTCTGAGTGTGGCCGCTTTTTCGCTCTGATCATTTACATGCTTTGTATATTTTTTGAACGTTGCATAGTCATTCATCTTGGTTGCATATTGCAGCAAGTGAATAGTGGTTGGGTTAAACAAATGGAATTCACCTTTGCGCTTCCATTGATACACACCACCAACCGGCAAACGATCAACAGGTACATCTTTTTTGCTGAAAGCAAAGTAATGTTTCACCAATGCTTCTTTTGCAATTTCTTCAAGCCCGATACCTTGTATACGGCTTGTTGCTCCTGTAAAATATTTATCAACCACTTCCTGGTTCAAACCAAGAATTTCTAATATCTGTGCACCTTGATACGATTGCAATGTAGAGATACCCATCTTCGAGAATACCTTCAACAAACCATCACATACTGCTTTCACATAATTCTTACGCAACACTTCCCACTCAAGATCGGTTTCAAGCGAACCATTCACTTTCATGTTGCGGATAGATGCCAATGCTAAGTATGGATTAATAGCCGTTGCACCAAATGCAAGCAAACATGCAAAGTGATGAACTTCCCACACATCTCCGGCTTCTACAACAATACCAACCTGTCCACGTAAACCTTTGCGGATAAGATGATGATGAACTGCAGCAGTTGCCAACAAGGAAGGAATAGCAGCGTGATCGCTATCAACAGCACGATCGCAAAGGATCAATACTTCAAAACCATCCCGCACAGAATCTTCCGCATAACGGCAAATACGATCAAGACCATCTTTTAATGAACCGGGTTTCCCATCGGCACGGAAATAGATCTGGATTGTTTTTGCCTGGAATTTACCCGTATCAATACTTCTGATCTTTTCAAGATCAGTGCTTGTTAATACAGGCTGCTTCAATGCAACAGTATGGCAATGCATTGGATCTTCTTCCAACAAATTACCGTTGTTACCAACAAATGCAGCAAGGCTCATTACCATGCGCTCACGAATAGGATCGATGGGCGGATTAGTTACCTGTGCAAATAATTGTTTGAAGTAAGAAGTTAAATGCTGCGGCTGATCACTGAGTACTGCCAGTGGCGTATCTGTTCCCATTGAACCAATTGGTTCTTTACCATCAATAGCCATTGGCTTAATGATGGTATCAATATCTTCAGTTGAATAACCAAAAGCCTTTTGATACTTGTGAATGTTTTCATCACTGAGATGAGTAAACGCTACACGTGGCTCAGGTAATTCTTCAAGACGAATTTTATTTTGATTTAACCAATCTGCATAAGGTTTTTGTGAGCAGATGGTTTGTTTCAATTCTTCATCGCTAATGATACGGCCTTGCTCCATATCCACCACAAACATTTTTCCTGGATGCAGACGACCTTTCTTTACAACCGTTTTCGGATCAACCCACACTGCACCTGTTTCACTTGCCATGATCACACGATCATCGGAAGTAATACAGTAACGTGAAGGACGAAGACCGTTACGATCTAACGTTGCGCCAATGATCTTACCATCAGTAAATGAAATAGAAGCAGGCCCATCCCATGGTTCCATGATTGATGCATGGTATTCATAAAATGCTTTCTTCACGGGATCCATCTGATCGTTACCATCCCATGCTTCAGGAATCAGCATCATCATTACATGTGGTAATGAACGGCCGGTCATGGTTAACAGTTCGATCATGTTATCCAGACAGGCAGAATCTGACTGACCGCCGGAAACGATCGGTAACAACATCTCCATTTCTTCTTTTGTGAAGTTGGGCGATGAGAAACCATGCTCAGATGATTTCAACCAGTTGAGGTTACCTTGTAAAGTATTGATCTCACCATTATGAGCAATGTAACGGAATGGCTGAGCCAGTTTCCATGAAGGAAAAGTGTTGGTGGCAAAACGGCTGTGTACCAACCCGAATGCACTCACCACACGTTTGTTGTTAAGATCAGGAAAATAACCACGAACCTGCCCGCTCGTTAATTGTCCTTTATAAACAACTGTTTTATATGAAAGAGACGCCAGGTAAAAACCAATGGCATCTTTCTTTACCGTACTGTTAATTAAATGCGTTGCATGATTACGCAATACAAACAGCTTGCGTTCAAACTCATCAGGATTGGTGATATGATCAGGACATGCAACAAACACATGTTCCATTTCTGGTTCAACACTCAATGCTGTTGGACCAATACCATCAGGATTTACCGGCACTTTACGATATGTCAGAATTTCCAGTCCCAGCTTCTCAGCTGTGCGGTTGAAAATATCACGACACTCTTCACGGAGTTTTATTTCTTTCGGGAAGAATAAAACCCCCACACCATACTTTCCAAATGAAGGAAGATGAACACCCAGCTTCAAACATTCTTCAAAAAAGAATTCATGTGGAACCTGGATCATAATACCGGCGCCATCGCCTGTATTATTTTCACAGCCACATGCACCACGATGCTCCATGTTTTCCAACACAGTTAACGCATCACTGATATGCTGATGTGATTTGTAGCCTTTGATACTCGCTACGAAGCCGATACCACAAGCATCATGTTCAAATGCCGGGTTGTATAAACCTTGGTTGCCTGCCATTCTACATGCAAGTTTTGATGAAAAAAAATATTATTCAAGTCAGGTTTTAAAACCTGATAATAGCAAGCAATCGCTTAAAATTACCAAATAAATCAACTAACACCTGTTAAAGCCTTGGCCCTTTTTCCCCACTTAGTTTGTGGACAATAGGATTTATGACTTTCTGCTTACACTAAATAACCAAACAGGTTGTCGTTCTTATTGAGTTCGGTAAAGTTAATCTGGTACTTTTTCATATTGGTTATAAGGGCATCATAGTCTGTCCTGCTCCGCAGCTCCACTCCCACCAATGCCGGACCTGTTTCTTTGTTATGTTTCTGCATGTACTCAAAACGTGTAATGTCGTCGTTTTCACCAAGTACATGATTGACGAATTCTTTTAATGCACCGGGTCGTTGTGCAAACCGAATGAGGAAATAATGTTTTAACCCTTCGTATTGCAGGCTGCGTTCTTTGATCTCCTGCATACGATCAATATCATTGTTACTGCCGCTTACAACACAAACAACTGTTTTACCGGCAAGCTCCTCTGCAGCAAAATTGTCTAATGCAGTTATACTTAAAGCTCCTGCAGGTTCAACTACAATGGCATCTTCGTTGTACAACTTCAAAATAGTTGAGCAAATCTTTCCTTCAGCTACAAGCTGCATTTCATCCAGTACATCTTTACAAATACTGAATGGAATATCGCCTACACGTTTCACCGCAGCACCATCTACAAAACGATCAATGTTTTCAAGTGTAACAGGATGACCAGCTGCCAATGCTTCTTTCATGGATGGAGCACCTTCCGGCTCTACACCAATCATTTTTGTCTTAGGCGAATAGGTTTTGAAATACGCTCCAATGCCTGCACTCAATCCACCACCGCCAACCGGAACGAAGATGTAATCGATATCACTCAACTCTTCCAGTATCTCTACGCCAACAGTACCCTGCCCTTCGATGATACGCAGATCATCGAAGGGAGGAATAAAAGTCAGTCCGTTTTCTTCTGTATATTTTTTTGCTGCAGCAGCACAATCATCAAACGTATCGCCCACCAAACGCACTTCAATAAAATCTTCGCCAAACATTTTCGTCTGGTTAATCTTTTGATTGGGCGTTATCACCGGCATAAACACCACACCTTTTGCATTGAGCTTTTTACAGCTGAAGGCAAAACCCTGTGCATGGTTACCGGCACTGGCACACACAACGCCTCTCTGCAATGTTTCTGCGGGCAGACTGCTCATCATATTATAAGCACCACGCAGCTTGTAACTGCGTACCACCTGCAGATCTTCACGCTTGAGGTACACATTACAGTTGTACTTCTTCGAAAGATTGCGGTTCAACTGCAACGGCGTTTTGTGCACTACTTTTTTAATGCGCAGTGCAGCACCGGTGAAGTCGAGTTGTGTATGTTGTGTTGCGCTATTCATTGTTGATTAAGCCTCTGTGCTGATCTTCTTCATATCCGTCATTGCTTTACGCAATACAGCTCCTACTTTTTCTACAGGGTGCGAACGAAGAATATCATTTACAGCGATCAGTTCTTTGTTATCAACGCCGCCATCTTTACCATCGTTGAAGTTTTTGCCGATCACATCTGTATCGATGGTCTTCATGAACTCAGTCAACATTGGTTTTGCTGCATGATCGAACAGGTAACAACCGTATTCTGCAGTATCAGAAATTACACGGTTCATTTCAAACAACTTCTTACGTGCAATGGTGTTAGCGATCAACGGCGTTTCGTGTAATGATTCGTAGTAAGCACTTTCTGCTTTGATGCCTGAAGCCACCATTGTTTCAAATGCAAGTTCCACACCTGCACGAACGAAGGCAACAAGTAATAATCCATTGTCAAAATATTCCTGCTCAGAAATTTTTGCTGTTGTTGGTGCTGTTTTTTCAAACGCTGTTTCGCCGGTTGCTTTGCGCCATGTTAACAGGTTCTTGTCATCATTCGCCCAGTCTTTCATCATAGTTGATGAGAACTCGCCGCTCATGATATCGTCCTGGTGCTTCTGGAACAACGGACGCCAGATATTCTTGATTTCGTTTGATAATTCGTATGCTTTGATCTTTGCAGGATTTGATAAACGATCCATCATCGCTGTAACACCACCATGTTTCAACGCTTCTGTTACCACTTCCCAACCGTATTGAATTAATTTAGCTGCATAAGATGGTTCAATTCCTTTCTCTACCATTTTATCAAACGCCAGGATAGAACCTGTTTGCAACACACCACACAAAATGGTTTGCTCACCCATGAGATCCGATTTTACTTCGGCAACAAACGATGAACGCAACACACCTGCACGATGACCACCGGTTGCAGCTGCATATGCTTTGGCCTGGATCAATCCTTTTCCTTCAGGATCATTTTCCGGATGCACAGCGATCAGCGTTGGTACACCAAAGCCACGCTTGTATTCTTCACGTACTTCAGTACCGGGGCATTTTGGTGCCACCATGATCACCGTAATATCTTTACGGATCTGTGTACCTTCTTCAACAATATTAAAACCGTGTGAGTACGACAAAGTAGAACCTTGTTTCATCAACGGCATAATGGCTTTAATTACCGACGTATGTTGTTTATCGGGAGTCAGATTCAACACGAGATCAGCAGATGGAATCAGCTCTTCGTATGTACCAACAGTAAAACCATTCTCAGTTGCATTTTTCCAGGAAGCACGTTTTTCTTCAATAGCTTCTTTACGCAATGCATACGCAATATCCAATCCTGAATCACGCATGTTCAAGCCCTGGTTCAAACCTTGTGCACCGCAACCAACGATGACGATCTTTTTTCCCAATAACGCATTCACACCATCCGCAAACTCACTACGGTCCATAAATTCACATACACCAAGCTGTGCCAACTGTTCTCTGAGCGGAAGTGTGTTAAAGTAATTTGCCATTTTCGTTTCTCTTTTTGTTTGTTTG
>NZ_CAMLGT010000035.1 GCF_946479605.1 uncultured Lacibacter sp. | reverse complement strand
AAAGTAAAAAAGCTTGTGCCCGGTATGAATGCTGCATTTGTGGATGTTGGTTTTGAGAAAGACGGCTTTCTTCATTATACCGACCTTAGCCCCTATGTACGCTCCCTCCTGAAGTTTACTGCACAATCAATTACCGACAAAAGCGAAAGCATCAGCGATTTCAGCAAGTTTCAAACCGAAGCTGAGATCATTAAAACAGGAAAAATTGGCGAAGTGCTGAATGGCAAGCCAAACATTCTTGTACAGATTCTCAAAGAACCAATTGCAGCAAAAGGCCCACGCCTGAGTTGTGAAATTTCTTTGCCGGGTCGTTTTGTGGTGCTTACTCCATTCAACGATATTGTAGCTGTATCACGCAAAATTCATTCAAGTGATGAACGTAAGCGTTTGCAAAAGATCGTTGAATCTATCCGCACCAAAAACTTTGGTGTAATTGTGCGCACTGCAGCTGAAGGAAAGAATACAGCCGAATTGCATGAAGATCTGAACAACCTCATTAACATGTGGAAGCAGATTCAGACCAATCTGAAAAATGCAGTGGCTCCATCGAAAATTCTGGGCGAAACGGATAAGACCACGAGTATACTACGTGATCTGCTGAGCGCCGACTTCAACCGCATTGTGGTGAATGATAAAAACATTTACAACGATGCACGCAACTATATCCAGAAAGTTGCACCCGATAAAACTGAGATCGTTAGCTTCTATCAAAACGGCTCACCCATCTTCGATAATTTCGGCATCACCAAACAGGTAAAAGGTTCATTTGGTAAAACTGTTAACCTTGCCAGCGGTGCGTATCTGATTATTGAGCATACTGAAGCATTGCATGTAATTGACGTAAACAGTGGTTACAAAAGTGTAAGTGCCAACCAGGAAGAAAATGCATTGCAGACAAACATGGAAGCTGCAGAAGAAATTGCACGCCAGTTACGATTGAGAGATATTGGCGGCATTATTGTGGTTGATTTTATTGATATGAAGCTGCCCGATAATAAGCGTCGCCTGGCAGAAACAATGGAAGAATTTATGCGTGCCGACAGAGCAAAGCATGCCATTCTTCCCATCTCTAAATTCGGGTTGATGCAGATCACACGCCAGCGGATGAAGCCGGAGGTGAACATCAACACGCAAGAGGTTTGTCCAAGCTGTAACGGTACCGGTAAAGTTTCATCAACATTAATACTTGAAGATGAAATCGAAAAGAACATCAGTTACCTGGTGATGCAAAAACACAAAGAGCTTACCATTGCCGTGCACCCGATCATGGAAGCTTACCTTCGTAAAGGCTTACCATCAAAGCGTATGAAGTGGAGCTGGAAGTACAAGCAGAAAATAAAGGTGAAAGCAAATACATCGTACCACCTTACTGAGTATCATTTTTTTGACAATCACGAAGAAGAAATTAAACTATAACAAAACGGCTGATCAATTGATCAGCCGTTTTGCTTTTAACCTGCTGCGATCATACTGATCTCGACATTTACATTCTTTGGTAATCCTTTTACTGCCACTGTTTCCCTTGCAGGAAAACCACCATCAAAATACTTCCCGTATATCTCATTCACTTCAGCAAACAAACTCATATCACTAAGGAAAATAGTTGTCTTTACTACATTGCTGAAATTCATTCCTGCTTCGTTTAAAACAGCAGTTAAGTTTTTCATTACCTGAGCTGTTTCCGTTTGCAGATCGGCATTATTCAATTCGCCGCTTTGCGGATCGATACATATCTGCCCTGAAATAAATAAAAAACCGCCTGCTGCTACAGCCTGGTTGTATGGACCAATTGGCGCAGGTGCTTCGTTTGTTTGTATGATTTTCTTTTCCATGATGCAACAAACTTACTTGATATGAATAAGAAATAAACGGGTTTACTTTCCTTCCCTGTAAATTTGCTGTTATGCATTTGCTGCTCATCAGTACAAAGCCCGTCAGTCAATTATTCGGAAAAGAATTTCCATTTGCTGGTGTTGATTGCAGTTACAGAACAGAACTGCACAACGATGATTTGTTGCATGCTGATTGCATAATTGATCTCCGGATTGACAGCCAGCCTGAGTTGACCAGTCAATACAGTTCGGTGAGGGTTCCTGTGCTGATCGGTTCTGTTATACATACATTATCAGACTTATCACTCCCTGAACAATTGCCTGTAGCACGTTTCAATCACTGGCCCGGTTTTATTCAACGGAATTGTATTGAATTTGCTGTGGACGAAAAATATACTGCAACATTTGAAGATTTATTTCAGCAGCTACATCTGCCATTTTTTAAAACAACTGATGTTCCGGGATTTGTGAGTGCCCGAACGGTGAGCATGATCATTAATGAAGCATTCCTTGCCCGGCAGGAAGAAGTTTCGTCCGAAGAGGAAATTGACACAGCCATGAAGCTTGGTACCAGCTATCCAATGGGGCCATTTGAATGGAGCGAAAGTATTGGAGCTGAAAAAATTTTGCAATTATTGCAAAAACTATCGGCTACAGACCACCGTTATGAGCCTGCCCTTTCCCTCACCCAAACCACCGGTCACTGATATGGAATTGCTTCTTTGTATTGATACTTCCACTAACCATGCTTCTGTTGCTTTGGCAAAAGATGGAGTCTTCGCTGGTATTAAAATCAATCAAAACCAAAGAGAACATGCATCATTTCTCCAACCTTCCATCCAGCAGTTGCTGCAGGAAAGCGGGTACAAACTCAATGAACTTTCTGCCATAGCTGTTACATCGGGTCCTGGTTCTTACACCGGTTTAAGAGTTGGTTTTGCTTCGGCCAAAGGCCTTTGCTATGCATTGAACATCCCCTTGATCAGCATTCCTACAACCCTTGCCATGAGTGCTGCAGCTATTACACACACCGTTACAAACGGAACGGAACTTCTCTGCCCCATGATCGATGCCCGCCGGATGGAAGTGTTTATCGCATTGTATCAACAAGATCTCTCAATTATCTCGCCCATTTCTGCACTCATCCTCACCCCCGATTCATTTGCCAGTGAACTAAGCAACTCCTCTATTTTGTTTTTTGGAGATGGCGCAAAAAAATGGCAAACTATTTGCCAGCATACCAATGCACTTTTCCGGGAGGTAAGCTGGAATGCCGCCAATATGGTTGAATTGGCACATCAGTTTTACCAGAACAAGCAGTTCAGTTTACTCACTTATTCGGTTCCTGAGTACGGTAAAGGGTTCCATTCCACACGGATATGAATTATGTCTTTTACCACTATTGAGTGCGTAATTTTACTGTTAATTTTACGACAGACGATTTAGTAACCCAAGATTTTACCCAACCACAAACTACCCTGCTATGGCAACAACTAAGAAAAAGGAGAGTAATGTGCCTATTCCGCTTGATTACCATTCAGTAAAAAAAGCCGCACTTATCCTCCGCTCGATTAATCACAAACTGCGACAGCAGATCATTCAGCTTATTAATGAAAATGGTCAAATGACGGTGACCGAGATCTATGTGAAGCTTCGGCTTGAACAATCGGTAGCATCTCAACACTTAGCCATTCTCCGCCGCAGTAATATTGTAAAAACAACCAGGGAAGGAAAGTTCATCTGGTACACAGTGAACCACGACCGCCTTCAAGACATCGATCAGTTTGTAAAGCAGTTGCTCGACTGATTTTACCGCTATCCCATCTCACCTATACTAAGACTGTTTACTCTGAGAAACGTACTTTTGCAAAAAAGCAGCGATTATCATGTACGTACAACAGCTCTATACAAACTGCCTCAGCGAGGCAGCCTATTATATTGAAAGTAATGGCGAGTGTGCCATTATTGATCCTTTAAGGGATGTGGAGGTTTACCTTTCTCTTGCGAAAGAGAGAAACTGCACGATCAAATACATTTTTGAAACTCATTTTCATGCTGATTTTGTAAGCGGCCATCTTGATCTTGCACGCAGCTCAAATGCACCCATCGTTTATGGTCCGCAAACAGAAACATCATTTCCTGTTTACGTGGCAAAAGATGGCGAACAGTTTAAAGTAGGCGATCTTACCATTGAAGTTTTACATACGCCTGGCCACACGCTCGAAAGTTCATGCTATCTGTTGAAAGATGAAAACGGAAAAGATCATTGTGTATTTACCGGCGACACATTATTTGTTGGTGACGTAGGTCGCCCAGATCTTGCACAAGGTGCCGAGCTTTCAATGAGCGACCTGGCGGGAAAGCTTTATGAATCATTGCAACAGAAAATTATGCCATTGGCCGATGATGTACTTGTGTACCCTGCACATGGCCCCGGAAGCTCCTGCGGTAAAAGTTTAGGCCCTGAAACATCAAGCACCATTGGCGAGCAAAAACAAATGAATTATGCGTTGCAGCAACCAAGCAAAGAAGCATTCATTAAAGCTGTAACTGATGGACTGGCAGCGCCACCAAAATATTTCCCTGTAAATGCCCGCATCAACAAAGAAGGTTACAATTCATTAGATGCTGTTTTGCAAAAAGGATTGACTGCTCTTTCTGTTGATGAGTTTAAACAGGCAGCCAATCAACCGGAAACAATTATACTTGATACAAGAAATGCATCACATTTCACATTGGGATTTGTGCCGGGTTCCATCAGCATTGGTCTTGAAGGCCGTTTTGCCGAATGGGCAGGTGCATTACTTTCTTTTAATGAAAATATTTTATTGGTGTGCGATGCCGGAAAGGAAGAGGAAACCATTGTACGGCTGGCAAGGGTTGGATTTGATAAAGTAATTGGTTATTTAAAAGGTGGTTTTGAAGCATGGGCCAATGCAGGTGAATCAATTGACATGATTATTGATGTGGAAGCTGATGAACTTGCCATGGACCTTCCGCATGATGACAACTTACTGGTTGTGGATGTGCGCAAAGAAACAGAGTTTGCAGACGGGCATGTAAAAGATGCGGTGAATCTTCCTTTGGGAGAAATGACCGATCCCGGCCTGATAGCAAATATTGAAGACAGAGATAACCTGTATGTGCATTGTGCCGGCGGCTATCGTAGTGTTATTGCTTCCTCTATTCTTAAAAAACAGGGCTTTCATAACCTGCGGAATGTGGTAGGCGGGTTCAGTAAAATAAAAGAACAGAAAATAGAAATTGTGAAAGAGAAAAGTGTTCTCAACTAAAAAAATCCCCGCTGTTTAAGCGGGGATTTTTTATGCAGTTACAATTCCATTCTTCACGGCATACATTACAAGTCCTATTCTTGTTTTTACATCCAGCTTTTTGCATAACGCATCACGGTAACCATCAATGGTGCGTGGGCTGAGAAACATTCTGTCTGCAATTTCTTTATACGTAAGTTCAGTACAGGCAAGTTTAAGAAACTCCAGTTCCCTGTCGTTCATTGAACTGAATGTAGCCACATCGCTTTTTTTATCATCCATCTGGTTAATAGAATGGATCAACTTGCCAGTTACCAGTTCAGAATAATAATATCCTTTCCTGTAAACAGAATCCAGCGCTGTTTTTAATTCCGGTGGCTCACTGTCTTTTAAAATATAACCTTTGGCACCTGCACGGAACATGCGTATGATCGAACTTTCATTATCATACATCGACAGCGCAATAACACTCACCAACGGATGATGTTGTTTTATCCATAGTGCAGTATCATGCCCGTCCATTTCCGGCATGTTAATATCCATCAGTACAATATCCGGCTCACCATAATCTTTTATCTGTTTAATAAAATGCAGCCCGTTATCTGCTTCAAAAAAAGCACAGTATTCACCAAAACTATCCACCACGCCTGCCAATCCTTTTCGTAACAATACATGATCATCAACCAATGCCACTTTAATTTTCTGTACCTGTTTCATTATATGATTCATTTAATGGAAGCTGCAAATGCAGGGAGGTTCCTTTACCGGGTTCACTGTTCATTAAAAAGGTTGCCCCGATCATTGTTGCCCTTGCCTGCATATTCCGCAACCCAAGACCAAATGTTTTATTTCCAGGATCATTTAAAGGCGAAAGATCAAATCCCTTCCCGTTATCTTCAATTCCAATCGTCATTTCATGATCTGTAAACACAACCGATGCAGTGATTTTTTGAGCATCAGCATGCCTCATTACATTATGAATGGCTTCCTGGATAATGCGGAAAAGAATAAGTTCCGTTTGCTGATTGAACTTTACAGAAATACCTGTAATGCTCATTTCCGTTTCAATACTTCCGGTTTTTTTCAGCAGCTCCAGTTCATATTCAACCGAACGGAGAAGCCCCATCCGTTCAACATAATCGGTATTGAGGCTCCGGCTTAAATCACGCAGATCCTGGATAGCTTTACCAATGAGCTGCTGACTTGTTTTTATTTTTTCCATTGCCCCTGTGTCGTTCACAGTTGTAGTGGCAAGATTTAACTTGGCAAGTGTAAGCACCTGCCCCACATTATCATGAATTTCCTGGGAGATGTTTTTCAACGTTTGCTCCTGTATCTCCAGCTGTGTTTGCAAAATTGTTTGCTCATAACGTAGTTTTGTTTGTTCTTTTTCTTTCAGGTGATTGTTCATACGCAGGCGATATATAATGACGAATACGATCATAAAACACCCCAACAATAATATTGCTATTGTAAAATATTTCAGCAGTTGTTCTATTTCTGTATCCATTGCTTGCGTGCCATTGTGATGATGCCTATTGCGATTGTAATATATAAAAGCACAATAAGGTTGTTATTGATTTGCCTGATAACAGGTTTCCATGTTTGCCAGTTGCTGAACAACAGATCAGACAATGATACATACAAAAACTCACCGGTATTGAACAGGAATAAACCTGATGCAATCCAGAACACAGGTTCTTTCACCGGATTCAACGGCACTTCTTCACGCATAAAGTCAATAAAATAAAAACAGCTGAATACGATCATTGCAAAACTTCCCAGCTTCAGAAATATAGAGTTAAACTTCAGTAATTCTCCCCAAACAAATAACTGCAGCAATGCAAATACTGCAAACCCGGCAAGAAACCACCGGGCTGTTTGCTTAAACCATTTACTCCTGTAATGCATGCTGAGTAACCAGGTAAAAAACAAGTATTCGGCCGGTACTGAAAAATTATATAACCATGCATTGGGCTTTGCCAGAACCACACCAAAATATTTTCCGGTTAACTCCACTACAACAATAAACAGCAAGAAGAGAAGCAACCATTTGAAAAAAGTTGACCTTATCCATCGCCAGCAAACAATACTGGTAAGTAAGGCCAGTATTTCAGCATAATTATGAATGGAAAGAAAAGAGAACATCTTTAAAAATCTGATCCTTTACACTTATCCGGACAAAGATCACCGTGGTTTAAACCATCCATTAATGACTTGTTCATTGATTTTGTAAAAATGTTCCAGTTGTCTTTATGATAACCGGATGAATCGTTAGTGGGAACAAGAATAAGCGTTACCTGGTTTTTATACTTTGCATTGGTACCTGCAATTTTATGATCATAAGCCGCCAGGTAAATGCGTACACCATCTAAATTCAAACTATCTTCCTGCAGCTTTGCATTCAATACTTTGATCATCTCTTTACTGAACCATACTGAACGTGAAAGGCTGTCGTCCTTATCGTTTTTGCGGAACATTTTGCGGAAATGCTTAATGTACTTTTCTGCATCCTTTACATCGATGTAAAAATTGCCTAAGCCAACAGCATCAAGTGATTCTGTTTCTGTGGCAGCAATTTGTTTTGGTTGTTCTGTTGATTCTTTTGGCGCTGTGCTGTTATTGTTACATGCTGCACTAAGACCAATAAAAAGAGCAATACCTGCAATAATGGGTAATTGTTTCATAACAGGAAATTTGGTTGTTTGTTAAAAATAAATCTACAATCCATTTTAACAGCAACCAACAGCTAAAGAAAAAAACCGTTAAAACACCCTTTTTAACGATCGACCCATTGATGTTTGTATTGCTCCTCGTTCCACTCATGCTTCCAGCGGCGATGACTCCATAAATAATTTGCAGGCCGCTGCCGTACTGCATCTTCCACTTTTGTTACAAGCAAACGGGTTAATTGTCCTTGTTTATAAGCAAGAGCATTTTCTGTTACCAGTTCAAGATTACAGGTGTAGTACCCACGTTTTACTTTGTAAAAATTAGCAAAGAGAACAACAGTATGATCGTTTCTTGCACCTTTCTCCGGGCCTTTTACAAATGGTGCAGGCTTAGTAAAAAATTCCATCCAGTATGTGTTTGATAAAATACCGGGATTCTGATCTCCCACCAAAATCAATGCATAAGGAGGTTTCAATAATTCTCTTGCCTGCTGTCGAAATTTTGTTGCTGAAATAAGTATGGTTCCTGTTTTTTTCCGAAGATCATAAATGATCTTATCCATAGCTGTATTGCGAAGCGGCATATAGGCTACAACAAATGGCATTTTACTTCGTGCTGCGAGGCCAAGATTGGCAACTTCCCAATTAAAAAAGTGTCCTGATATAAGTTGTACATTCTTTCCTGTGCCAGCCCATTTATTCAATACCTCTATATTGCATGTAAAACGTTTTGCTATTTGCTTTTCATTCCAGGAAAATAATTTGATCAGCTCAATAAATGTATCGCAGAAATTATGATAGAACTCTTTCATGATCTTTCTGCGCTCCCCCTCACTTTTTTCCGGGAACGCAATGGCAAGGTTATGCATCACCACATCCTTCCTGTAGCCAAAAACATAAAACAGCAACAGGTAAACAAAATCGCTCAGCAGGTATAATACACGAAGCGGTAAAAATGAAAGAAGTTTCAGCAAGCCATAAATCAGGTAATACATGGCATAATCTTTTTTTGTTAAGCACTTTGATCAACTACAATACAATGTTCTGTAACAGTGAATGCTTCTCCGGGTAATCAGTATTGTAATGCAATCCTCTGCTTTCTTTACGAAACGATGCGCCTTTGGTAATGAGGTAACCAACTGTGATCATGTTTCTCAATTCCATGATCTGTGGTGAAATAGAACTGCTGCGGTATAACTCTTCCGTTTCTTCCCACAACAGATCCAAACGACGCATGGCACGTTGCAAACGTTTATCATTCCGCACAATACCCACATAATCACTCATCACCTGTTGCAGTTCTTTCAGGCTTTGGGTAATCAGGATCATCTCTTTTGGCTGACTGGTTCCTTTTGCATTCCACGCTGGCAACAAAGGCTGATCTTTACTGATCTGTTTTATCTGATCAACGGCATCCATATAACTGCGGTGGGCAAACACCATCGCCTCCAACAATGAATTGCTTGCAAGACGGTTTGCGCCATGTAACCCTGTACTTGCACATTCACCTGCCGCATACAATTGTTTAATAGAAGTTCGTCCCCATTCATCTGTTTTAATTCCTCCGCAACTGTAATGCGCAGCAGGTGCTACAGGAATCATGTGTTGGGCAACATCAATACCAAGGCTTCTGCATTTTTCATAAATATTGGGGAAATGATGAATAAACTTCTCCAGGTCCATGTGCCGGCAATCGAGCCACACATGTTCTGTACCATTAATTTTCATTTCACTGTCAATAGCTCTTGCTACAATATCACGTGGCGCAAGATCTTTTCGTTCATCATACTGTTCCATGAACGCTTCGCCTTTATGATTACGCAGAATACCACCATCGCCTCGCACTGCTTCGGTAATAAGAAACGCCTGCCCTTTTTGACCGGCCTGGTACAAAGCTGTGGGATGAAACTGGATGAACTCCATGTTTTCTATCCGGCCTTTTGCACGATACACCATTGCCACACCATCGCCACTTGCAATAACAGGATTGGTAGTTGTGCGGTACACCTGGCCGTTACCACCAGCTGCAAGCAATGTAATACCTGCCTGTATAATCTCGATCTGGTTTGTTTTCAGATTCAAGGCATACACTCCATAGCAACACACATCAGGTGTTGATTTTGTTACAAGGAAACCAAGGTGATGTTGTGTGATGAGATCAACCACAAAATAGTGGTTCACCAATGTAATGTTCTTGCTGCGGCGTATGGTTTCAAGCAAGGCTCTTTCCATTTCAGCACCCGTTACATCTTTATGATGCAGTATGCGGTGCTCACTATGGCCACCTTCTTTCCCCAATGAATAATCGCCGTCTTTCTCTTTATCAAACCGTGCACCCCATTCAATAATTTCATTTACACGAAGAGCTCCTTCCTTCACCACTATCTCTACAATCTCTTCGTTGCATAAACCATCGCCTGCTATCAACGTGTCTTCAATATGTTTATCGAAGCTGTCGTTCTCCAGATCGTTTACAACAGCAATACCACCTTGTGCATATTTGGTATTTGTTTCATCAGCATTCGATTTGGTGACCACCAGCACCTGCTTATCGGGGCAGGCTTCTGCAACCTTAATGGCATACGTTAACCCTGCAATGCCCGAACCTATTACAAGAAAATCTGTTTGCATACGCTGTTCGGTCAGAATTTAATATAGAACGCTGTTTTAGAAGGATCGTCTTTCATTTCTGCTAAGGAAGAAGAAAACACAACTGTCTTTTTATCATCCAGCACTTTTATCATATCGCCTTTTGCTTCTTTTACAGTGCGTGGTAGTTTAATGGTAATGGTCATAGTCATCTGTCCCATAAACATTTCCATACCTTTCATTTGCTCGTCAGCATTTTCTGCAAACGCTTCCTGGCTTAATGCAATACGTTGAATACTGCTGTCGGTAATAATATAAGGCGATCCTTTTGAAGGCATACCGGAAAACATGCTGGCCATATTATCAAAGCCCGGTGTTGGCGGAGCGCCTTCCTCCCCTTCAGGAACTTGTTCTTTTTTCCTGGCTTTGTTTACAGAATCAACATAGTAATACACTTTTAAGAACTTTTGAAAATCCTGCAGGTCTTTAACCGGATACTTTGTTTCTACTGCAAACTTATTTTCCGGCATATTCATTACAATATGCATGGTGCCGTTTTTAAAATAAGCTGCCTCTTCAGCCGTCAAAGGTTTATCTAATGAATCAATTTGTCGTGCAAGTGATACAACAGTATCAATCGCTTTATCCTTTATACTGTCAGGTATTTGTCCGCCGCCCATACTTTTCATCATTTCCATAGCAGGACTAAGATCGGTATGCACCACATAATGTCCTTTGCCGGGTGTGCTTAAATCAATTTCTTCATTAAGGCTGCAGCTGGCAAATAATGTAATGGCTAAAATGCCTGAAAGAAAGTTTACAATTTTCATATTCGTTATTTTATGCCGGCTCAACCCAGGCATCGTTTTCTTTTAATAAATTGATGAGTTCGTTTACAGCTACGTCACTATCCACACTACGCTTCACCACTTCTTTTCCTTTATAGAGAGTAATCTTACCCGGACCACTGCCTACGTAACCAAAATCAGCATCAGCCATTTCGCCGGGGCCATTTACAATACAACCCATGATGGCAATCTTCACTCCTTTTAAATGACTGGTTACCGAACGGATCTTTGCGGTGGTTTCCTGCAGATCAAATAATGTTCTGCCGCAACTTGGGCAAGATATGTATTCTGTTTTTGAAATCCTTGTACGTGTTGCCTGTAAAATACTGAACGCAGTATTATTGATGAACTGCTCCGCCGATTGGTTGCTGAGATAATTTCTTCCGGTTGTGTTTTGTGAAAAGCTTGCAGCCTGCAGGGAATAACTCTCCGAACTCATGCCTAAACAAATACCATCACCCAATCCATCGAGCAGTAATGCACCGCATTCGGTTGAATAATGGATCAGGTGTTCATCGGCCGATTGCCAGTTACTGTCGGTGATCAATACAACGGGGTTCTTGATCTTCCGTTCCATCAGTTCAACAAACATCCTGCGTACACTCTGCATTGCATTTTTGTTTGTGCTGCTTAAACACAACACAACAGTTGGGTCATTTGCAAGGGCATCAAGATGTGTATAGTCATTGATCGTAACATCATCGTTATAACAATCGATCATCACAAAGTTGAGTACATCACTTTTCCTTTCAGCTTCAGCGAAACCACTGTCCATAAAAATGGGGAAATACTTTTGCTCGCCTGCAGCAGTTACAGCAGCTGTTTTCCATGCTTCAGGATAAGCAATTACTTTCAGTGTTCCGGGTAACTCAAACGTAAGTGTTTGATTGCCGGTGAAGATATAATCCGCAGCCATATCTGCAATGGTCCACTTGTCTGTTACTGCATCATATTTATATCCTACGTGTTCAAGTTCATTGGCAGTAATGTGTTTCAGTTTGCTGAGATCAGCAACAACAACCGGCACATGTTTATCGCCAATATTACCAACAGCAAATGTTTCTCTGCGTTTGTATTCAAATGGAGAATAAGGTAATGCCCTTTCCTTACTTTGAAAAGACTTTGCAGATACAGGTGGCACATTACTGTGGACTGTGGACTGTTGGTTGTCGACTGAATATCGTTTCACCAAATCTTTGCAAACAGGTATTTCCAGTTCAGGATCTTCTGTTAAACTTACACGCACAGTATCGCCAATGCCATCTTCCAGCAATGTACCAATGCCTGCTGCACTTTTTACACGACCATCTTCCCCATCACCTGCTTCGGTTACGCCAAGGTGCAAAGGATAGCATTCACTGAATTCATCAAACATGTGTTGTATCAGCAAACGGTAAGCCTGTACCATCACCTGCGGGTTACTGCTCTTCATACTCAGCACAATATTGTGATAGCTTTCAGCACGTGCAATCCGTAAAAATTCCATGGCACTTTCCACCATGCCGATAGCAGTATCGCCATAACGGCTCATGATACGATCGCTGAGCGAACCATGATTGGTACCGATACGCATAGCTGTACCATATTCTTTACAGATCTTCACCAGCGGTGTAAACCGCTCACGTATGCGGTCAATTTCTTCCAGGTATTCTGCATCGGTGTATTCGATCTGCTCAAATTTTTTCTTATCTACATAATTGCCGGGGTTCACACGCACTTTCTCCACAATACGTGCAGCAATTTCAGCAGCGTTTGGTGTAAAATGAATATCGGCTACTAACGGCGTGTTGTAGCCTCTTTTCCGTAATTCATTTTTTATATTCTGTAAATTCTCTGCTTCTTTTTTTGATGGGGCAGTGATGCGCACCAGCTCGGCTCCGGCCTCAATACAACGGATGGATTGTTCCACAGTGCCGATAGTATCCATGGTATCCGTTGTGGTCATTGTTTGCACCCGTATTGGATTGAAATTGCCCAGCAACAGGTTGCCGATCTTTACCTCTTTTGTAGCCAGTCGTTTATACTCAGTTAAGGAAGCGGTATATAAATGCATATTTCAGATTGCCGGTTTTCGATTTCAGATTGGTAAAATTACAACCTGTTGAAGCATTTGGTTCTAATAAATCCAAAATCGTCAATCTAAAATCAAAAATTCGTTACCAGTCTTTTTCCGGCTGATTGGGAACACCTGTCTTTTTCCTCACTTTTTCCTGCAGTTCTTTTTCCTTTTGCTCAAGTGCTTTCAGGTATTGCTCAGCCTGTTTTTTGGTGAGTTTGCTCTTTTGTGGCTTCGGCTGTTGAGGTTTGGGCTCTTCTTTCTTTTTTTCCTGTTCCTGCTTTTGCTGTTGCTTTTTCTGTTCTTTCTTTTGCTCCTGTTCTTTGGGTTCCTGTTGTTTTTTCTGGCGAAGGGCCAGTTGCAGATTTTTTCTTACTTCCTCGTCGTTGGGCGTTAAACGAAGCGCCTGTTTGTATGATTCTATTGCATCGGCCAGCTGGTTATTCTTGTGCAACAGCACCCCTTTGTTATACAGTGCTTTTGTTTTCAGTTCCCTGTCTTCCGTTGAAGCAATTACTTCATCAAATGATTTCACCGCATCCTCAATCACTTCTTTTTTATAAAGCGTGTTGCCGAGGTTATAACGTGCAATCAGGTTGTCTTTTTTGCTGAGGGCTTTTTTGTATGATTCCTCCGCCTTGTCATAATTACCTTCTTTGTAAAAACGGTTACCCCGCATTACTTCGCCTTCCTGGGCAAAAGCAATATGGCCAGCAAAAAGTAATCCTATGATCAAAGAAATTTTCATGCACTTTTTCTTTCATGGATGAACAATTCAGCTATCAGCAACAGCAATGCCACAGCCAAAAACCAAATGAAAAAATTATTGTAATTCGTGTTGCTCACTTCACCTTCCACACCTTTTTTCTCCAGCTGGTTAATCACGGCAGTCACTTCTTCCAGCATGGCATCAGTGTTTTCAAGATTGCCATATAAACCACCATTTACGGAGGCCAGCTTACGAAGCAACGGTTCATTTAGTTTTGATACAACCGTTTGGCCAAGATTATCCTTTTTAAATTCCTTTGTTTCAGGATCGGTTATTGGCGATCCCTCTTCGGTACCCAAGCCAATGCTAAGTAATAAAATACCACGATCCTTTAACTGGCGGGCCATATTCTCAGCAGCTTCATCATGGTCTTCTCCATCGGTGATCAAGACTACTATTTTGTAACGCTTACTTTCCTGGGGAAAACTTTCTGCAGCCAGTCGTAATGCTTCGCCAATAACTGTTCCCTGTGTGGGCACGGCATCAGGTGCTGAAGACTGCAGGTATAATTTAGCTGCTCCCTGGTCGGCAGTAAGTGGCATGGGCAAGTAAGCTTTGCCGGCAAACCAGATGAGCCCGATCCTGTCATCCGGCAATTGATCGAGCAGTTTATTTACAAATTGCTTGGCACGATCAAGACGTGTTGGTTTAATATCATCCGCCAGCATACTTTTACTTACATCCAGTGCAATCATGATATCCCTGCCTTTGCGGTTAACATTTTCAGCTTTACCAGCCGTACGCAGGTTAGCTGCGCCAACTGCCGTTAATACAATTGCGGCCAGCATCACATAAAACTTGATCGAAAACTTTTTTTCGGAATGATTGGCTGTCAGCAGGTTCACCAGCTCCTCATCGCCCAACTTCTTTTTTGTTTTCTTTTTCCAGCGTTTATTCAGGATAAAAAACAATACTACCGGTATAACTACTACCAGCAATAGTAAGTACTCAATATGTGCAAAGGAAAACAACGATATTTAATTAAGGTACAAGATACAATTTACAGAATAGTGTCATTGAAACAAAAGTTGAGCCAGTTTCTTCTCAATGAGCAATAGTTAATTGACTATAAGCAATCTGGAGCCGCTAATTTGCAAACTAACGATTGCCAATTGCACATTCGTTCCTGCTATTTCTTCCCTTGCATAAAATCGTAATGTTTCAAAATATCGGTGAGGAGTGCCTTGCGGCTTGCACGCATATCATAATTCCTGTCGGGAGATTGTACGAGTAGTACAAAGAAATAAGGACGGCGGTTCTCTTCGATCCAGCCAACGATCCAGCCCACATTATCGCCTTTTTCATCAAAGCCCCAACCTGTTTTATATGACAGTTTGTAAAGCGAATTATCTTCCTGCAACATTACTTTGCGAACAATCTGTTGCGTACGTTTTTGAAAAGGTAATTGCTCGAAGTACAAACGTTTTACCAAACCCAACTGCTCATCGGGAGAAATTTTAATGGTATTGTTCAGCCAGAACGAATCAATAGCGCCGCTGGTATTTTTATTTCCATACTGCAATGTATCGATCCACTGCTGCATGGTATCCCTGCCTATTCTTCGTGCTACTTCCTGGTAATAAGGAACAGAAGAAACTTTGAACGCTTCCTGCATATCCATATCCTTGTTCAACTCCTCCCGTTCTCTCACAACGCCATCCCATTTGATCACCATCTTTTCATCAAAGATCTTTCCTGTTTCCAGTCCAATGAGTGAGTTCACAATTTTAAAGGTAGATGCAGGTGTATAACGTTTCCTGAAATTAGCTGAATCATAAATGGTGAAATGCGCCTGTGCATTATCGAACATCGCAAACGAACCTTTTGCTTTGTATTTATCGAAATATTGCTGAAGATCGTTATCGATGGTAAAATTGTTTATTGAACAGGAATTGAACAAGATCACAACTGCTACCAGAATAGAAACAAGACGCATACCATTGAAATTTGGCACAAAAGTAAAGTTAGAATGTGAATGCGCTCCTAAAACTTCAGAGAAAACAATAAGCCATTTTTCCCAGCGTTTTAAGAAGCTAAAACCAACCACATGCACCGTATTCTCCTCTGTTCCTTGCTGGCAGCGTTGCTGTTGGCTACAGGATGTAAGAAAAATGAAACAGGCAGCAGTAATGCCAAGCTCATCTTCAAATTCAAATTCGATTCCACGCAGGTAAGGCTCAATAATATTGGTCAGCCATCTGTAATTCCTGCCGGTAATGCGGCACAAAGCGGAATAATGAATAAAATGAGTGCGCATTATATTGAGCTGGCGCCAAACGCTCTTACTTTGCTTGGAAAAGGAGCTGTTTTATACCGTGCTGCAGAAACAACAGCAGGCGGCAGCAATGCCATTGATTTTGAAAAAGCACCACAGGCTGGCAATAACGAAGTATTTTATGAAGTACCCATCAGTAAAGTTGCAATTGGAGAATATGAATGGGTGCGTATTTCACTGGCTTATCAAAATGGTGATGTGAAAATAAGAGTTGATACAACCATTAACAGCATTTCCATTAACCAGGATCTGAATGCCACACTGGCCTCATTCATTGGCTTCAATACATATATCAAAAACTTTACGGTAAAAAACCAATCGATAACTGTAAATGGTAACCGTTCTCAAGGTTTTTGGGGTTTTGAAACAACTGTTCCTGTTTTGGGCACCAACATTCCTGTTGCAGAAAGCGGTCAGGCTCCTGCAGGAGCAACAACGGTTGTAAATCCATTGTTCAATACCTCACCCATTCCTGCAGGCAGTTGTGTAGTTACGGCTGCTTTTGCCAATGGCAAACTGAAAATTACCGGTAACGAAACAAAAGACATTATTGTGGAATGCAGTTTCAGCACCAATAAAAGTGTGGAATGGAAAGACCTGAACCCCAATGGTAAATGGGAACCACTGAAAGGCGAAACCCTGGTTGATATGGGCGTGCGTGGACTGATACCCACCATTAAATAAAACACTTAAAACCTGCGAACAACAGAAGCCACCTTCAAATAAAAATTGCATATTGCATTACTTATTTTAAGCAAAAAATCAGATAGATGAAAAAGAATCAACTCTATGTACTAACACTTCTCTTTGCAATCATTTCGTTGGGACTTGGCTCCTGTTCAAAAGAAAAATCATTCAGCAGTGGCGGAAGCGGTGGCAGCGGTGGTACCGGCGGAGGAGGTGGTACCGGCGGAAGCAGTACCTACTTCATGAAATTTAAACTTAATGGCGTACAAAAAGAATTTAACGCCAATACATTTGTTGTTTTTAATTCAATGGATATCGTTGGCACAACTGTTTACAGCGCATCGATCCAGGGCACACTCAGCACATCAAGTACAACTACAAACCTGATGGGTATTAACATTAATGATATTACCCCAATTGTTGCGAATAAAGATTATTCAGATGCCACGGTTGGACAAACCATACAAGGGGCGCTTTTGTATTTTGATGCAGCTGGAGAGCAGTATAGTACTTTATTGGTACCAACAGATGTAAACCTCAAGATACGCATAACAGAACTGTCAAGTACGGTTGTAGCCGGAACCTTTAGTGGAAAAATGCAGTCAATGACAGGTACAACTGTTTTAAATGTAACGGAAGGAAGTTTCAAATTCAAACGATAATAAATTATTTTTCACGCTTCAGCAATCCTTGCTGAAGTCCAGCTACTTTATAACTATCAACGGGTGGTATTTCATTTGAAGTACCACCCGTTGTTGTAATTGGTTTTGTTGGGTAAGTGGTAAATGAAACCATCATGCCTTCAGCAGTTAATTCATACTTGCTCACAATAGTGTTTCCTGAAACTGAAAACACAGAAGTGAATGTGTTACCAATAAAATAACTGTCGAGCACAATGCTGTTTCGCTCATCAATCTGCCAATGTCCCTTTGCAGTATCAACAGGTAACAACATGTATTGACGATTGTCTACCTTGAACGAAGTCGAAGGGTTATCATCACCATAAATGATCTGCCAGGTATATTTTCCACTATCGGCAGGCTGTATATTCAACCGCATGGTAAACTGCTGCGGTTGTTTTCCCGGCCGGTTCCAGGTAAGTGTGCCTTTCCAGTTGCCCACAAATGATTCAGGAAAAGAAGATGGTTGTGCAGATAAACACACAACCATCATCATAAAATAAATCATGAATAAAATACGCTTCATGCTGTAACTTCTTTCAATACACCTAACTCTTTGCCCACTTTTGTAAATGCAGCAATCGCTTTATCCAAATGTTGCTGATCATGTGCAGCACTTAACTGTACACGAATGCGTGCCTGTCCTTTCGGCACAACCGGGAAAAAGAAACCAATTACATAAACACCTTCTTTCAATAGCTTGGCTGCAAAATCCTGCGCCACCACTGCATCATACAACATAATAGGAACAATCGGGTGATCGCCGGGCTTGATATCAAAACCTGCAGCTGTCATTTTACTGCGGAAATACTTGGTATTTGCTTCCAGTTTATCACGCAGTTCCGTTGTTTCACTTAGCAGATCCATTACTGCAATGGATGCACCCACAATACTTGGCGCAAGCGTATTACTGAAAAGATATGGGCGTGAACGCTGGCGTAACATTTCTATCACTTCTTTACGTCCGCTGGTAAAACCACCGCTTGCACCACCTAACGCTTTACCCAACGTACCGGTAATGATATCGATCTTACCCATTACACCACGATACTCGTGTGTACCACGACCGGTTTTTCCAATAAAGCCACTGCTGTGGCATTCATCTACCATGATGGCAGCATCATATTTTTCGGCCAGTTCCACAATTTTATCGAGCTGGGCAATGGTACCGTCCATACTGAAGCTGCCATCAGTTACAATAATGCGGTTACGGGCACCTGCTGCTTCCTGAAGTTTTGCTTCCAGGTCGACCATATTGTTATGCTCATAACGAAAACGCTGCGCCTTGCACAAACGCACCCCATCAATAATACTTGCATGATTCAAAGCATCGCTGATGATGGCATCCTGCTCGCCAAACAATGGTTCAAATACACCACCATTGGCATCAAAAGCTGCGGCATATAAGATGGTATCTTCTGTACCGAGGAATTTTGAAATTTTTGCCTCGAGTTCTTTATGAATATCCTGTGTACCGCAGATAAAGCGCACACTGCTCATACCAAACCCACGGAGGTCGATGTATTTTTTTCCAGCTTCAATCACTTTCGGGTGCGATGAGAGGCCGAGATAGTTGTTGGCACAGAAATTCAGCACAACTTTCCCGTTCACCATGATCTCTGGTCCCTGGGCACTTTCAATGATTCGTTCGGTTTTGAAAAGTCCATTGGCTTTGATCTCATCAAGTTCATTTGCAATACGTTGCACTAATTTTTCGTTCATATCAGTTTCGTTTGAACGACAAAAGTAAGAGGATTCCCAGCTTCTTTTATGTGTAACCGATTGCATGTTTTCCAAATTCACATAAATATGTGGCGAAAGTGTAACATTTTCCTTCTACCTTCGTCTCATATCTCAAACAGGTGTTTATGAAAAAGCAAATCATCCTTCTTGGCGCTGTGGTATTAATTGCCGTTTCTGCTTGGGCATTGCTTACTGTTACACCTGCGAAAAAGCCTGCTGCATCAACTTCATCCCCCAAATGCAGCAAAACCTGCCAGGAAAAACCTGCGGCTAACAATGCCCCTCAAACAGGTTTTTTCATTTTCGATTCGTTTTCAGGCACACTCTAAAAAATATTTTTCTTTTCCTGTAACTTTTTGTTTTGCTGCCCGTAACACAGGTAGTTAAACTTATCATTCGGATCACTAACTGATTTATGACCGCCAGAGAATATAATGAATGTGTGACCCGGTATGCCGACAACGTGTACCGTTTTATCCTCAAAAATTTGGGGCACGAAGAAGATGCACGGGATGTTGTGCAGAGTGCCTTTGAAAAACTTTGGATAAATAAAGACAATGTAGATAATGAACGCAGCAAATCATACCTGTTTACCATTGCCTACAACCAGATGATCGATCATATCCGTAAACACAAGCGGATGACATTGAAAGATGAATTTGCAGAGGAACTTAGAATAACGGACAAGCCACAGCACAATATGAAGAAGGTGCTGGAAGAAGCACTGGCCCGGTTGAGTGAAACAGCAAGAAGCCTGGTTTTATTAAAAGATTACGAAGGATACAGCTACGACGAGATTGGTGAAATAACGGGATTGAACGAAAGCCAGGTAAAAGTGTATTTGCACAGGGCAAGGATACAGTTGAAGAATTATTTAGTGAGTATTGAAAATGTAATGTAGCGCATAGATCATAGTTGATAGTTCATGGAAAGAAGTTTTACAATGAACCATGAACTATGAACCATTAACTTGAATAACAATGAACATTAACCGTCATAATTACGAAGAGTTTTTCCTCCTGTATGTCGACAATGAGTTGACTGCCGGACAACGGAAGATCGTGGAAGCATTTGTGGCGACCAACCCTGATCTGCGGGAGGAATTTGAGATGCTGCAACAATCAACGTTTGTTGCTGATGTAAAACTGGATAAAGATTTTATTGCATCATTGTTAAAACCTGTGGGTGAAGAAAGCAACATCAGTGAAGAACAGCTTTTATTATATGTAGATAATGAACTGGATGCTGTTGAAAAAGCAGTTGTTGAAAAAGAGCTTGTAGCTGACACCTCATTACAAAACGAATTGCAATGGTTACGCCGCAGCCAGTTAAAGGCAGATACATCCATTGTATTTCCTGATAAATCATTACTGTATAAACAAGCCGAGCCTGCACGTATATTTTCATTAAGCAGTACTGCCAGAAGA
>NZ_CAMLGT010000034.1 GCF_946479605.1 uncultured Lacibacter sp. | reverse complement strand
TTTACCGCATCTCTTCTTACATTCTTTTGGTAATTGCTGTTATAATCGGAATCGCAGCTTTATTTACATTGCTCATAGCACTTAGTAATCCGGCTTTATTGTTAAGCGTTTTTGTTGTCATTGCAGTAGTCATTTACAGCATCGCAAGTTTTTTATTTCTCATCAATGGCATCGACGGCAAACGTCAGCTTCAGCCCAAATTGAAGGATTGGATAAAAGTGAATGGCTACGTAGCCATTGTATTTGTGGTGATGAACATATTTCAATCTGTAACAATTATTTCAAACCCTGCGGTGTTGAACGATGCCATGAAACAGGTGGCTGAAATGCAAAACAATACTGCTCCTGTTTCTACAACACTGATGATAAAAGTGGCAAAAGCAATTGTATGGGCGCTGTTGTTTTATTGTGTTATACTTGGCATGCATATTTCCACAACTTTCCGGTTGTTAAAGCAATATGCCGGTTTATTTGGCCCGAACGCTGACGATACTCAACAGTAAACAAGTTTAACACAATCCTTCTGCTTCTTTTTCGTTTCTTTAAGCAAACACTTTTTATGCGCCTCTTACTTGTTTGCTTTATTGCCATGCTCAGCATTATTTCCTGCAAAAAGAAAGAGGATGCTAATGCAGCCAAAATAATGCTGAATGTAAAATACGGTTCCGATGCCCGGCAGGCAATGGATGTTTATCTTCCTGCAAACCGTTCAACTGGCGAAACACCTGTGCTGATACTTGTACATGGTGGCGGCTGGAGCGAGGGTAACCGTACAGATCTGAATGCGTATGTTGACACACTGAAGCGTCGCCTGCCTGAACATGCAATAATTAATATCAGCTATCGTCTTGCAGCTAACGGGCAAAATCTTTTTCCTGCACAGGAGCAGGACGTAAAAGCCTGTGTTGAATTTATCTACAGCAAACGCAGTGAATACAAGATATCCGACAGGTTTGCATTGTTAGGAGCAAGTGCCGGTGCTCATCTTTCTTTGCTGCATGCTTACAAATACACAACCCCGGTTAAAATAAAAGCAGTTGTGTCATTCTTCGGTCCTACTGAACTTGTGCAGATGTATAACAATCCTCCTCATCCTTTAGTGCCTTTATTGTTAGCAGGAGTTACAGGTGCCACGCCTTCCACGAATCTTTCTCTTTACCAGCAATCATCGCCTTATAATTTTGTGGCGGCAGGCAGTTCACCCACATTGTTGTTGCACGGCAGTGCTGATATTGTTGTGGCGGCATCGCAATCTGCAATTCTTCACGATAAACTTACATTGGCAGGCGTAGCAAGCCAATATGTGTTGTACAATGGTGGTGGTCATGGCGATTGGAGTGCTGCTGTTTACCACGATGCGTTTAATAAAGTAGAAGCGTTTCTCCGTCTTCATCATCCATAGCCGCTGCTCATTTCATCAGTCAGAAATTTGTGTAATTGCTATAACTTGCCTGCATGCAGGCGCCTTTAGCAGAACGGTTACGTCCGAAAGAATTAAGTGACCTTGTTGGTCAGCAACATCTGAGTGGTGAAGGAGGAATTTTGCAGAAAGCAATTGCAAGCGGTCATATTCCCAGTATGATTCTGTGGGGCCCTCCCGGTGTAGGTAAAACAACCATCGCCAATATTATTGCTCATTCAGTAGATGCCAATTATTTCCAGTTGAGTGCCATCAGCAGTGGTGTAAAAGAAGTGCGTGAAGTAATTGAACAGGCGAAACAAGTAGCAAAAGCTATTTTATTTATTGATGAAATTCATCGTTTCAACAAAGGTCAGCAGGATGCATTGCTGGGTGCTGTTGAAAAAGGAATTATTACATTAATTGGTGCCACAACAGAAAATCCATCGTTTGAAGTAAACAGCGCCTTGCTCAGCCGTTGCCAGGTATTTGTATTAAAAGCGTTGCAGGAAAATGATCTTGTTCAGTTACTGCAAAAAGCTATTCGTGAAGATGAGTTGTTGCGAAAAAGAAAAATAGAATTAAAAGAAACAGAAGCATTGATACGCCTGAGTGGTGGTGATGCAAGAAAGCTGTTGAATTTGCTGGAGATCGTAGCTCCCTCAAGCTCCCCCGAAGGAGAAGAACAGGAAAGCCTTGTTATAACCGATGAACTGGTACTGGAAACAGTACAGCAAAAAATGGCCTTGTATGATAAAAGCGGTGAGCAGCATTACGATATCATTTCAGCTTTTATAAAATCCATTCGTGGCAGCGATCCCAATGCCGCTGTTTACTGGCTTGCACGAATGATTGAAGGTGGGGAAGATGTAAAATTCATTGCCCGGCGTTTATTGATACTTGCAAGTGAGGATATTGGTAATGCCAATCCCAACGCATTGTTGCTGGCGAATGCAACTTTTGAAGCGGTGAGTAAGATCGGTTATCCTGAATCAAGAATTATTTTGTCGCAATGTGCTGTTTATCTTGCATCATCGCCTAAAAGCAATGCATCTTATATGGCCATTAACCAGGCGTTGGCTGCAGTACAGCAATATGGTGATCTGTCTGTTCCGTTACATATCCGTAATGCACCAACAAAACTTATGAAAAACATAGATTATGGCAAGGGTTATAAATATTCGCATGATTATGAAAACAATTTTTCATCGCAGGAATATTTGCCGGAGAAAATAACCGGAACAAAATTTTATGATCCCGGTAAAAATGCAAGAGAAGAAGAACTGCGTCGTTTTCTGAAACAACTCTGGAAAGAGAAATATAATTACTGATCATTACAATGCAATTGAACTGGACGTTAAAGAAGTTTACTGATCTTACATCGTACGAATTGTATGATATTATCTGGCTGCGAAATGAAGTGTTTGTGGTAGAGCAAAATTGTGTGTACCAGGATGCAGATTACAAAGACCTTAAAGGCTGGCATTTGATGGGACGTAATGAAGAAGGAATATTGGTCGCTTATGTACGATTATTGCCTCCTGGTGTTTCTTATGCAGAACCATCTATCGGCAGAGTGGTTACAAACCCTGTAGAAAGAGGAAAAGGAGCAGGGCGTGTTTTAATGATTGAAGCTATTAAGCGATGCGAATTGCTGTTTGGTAAAAAGAATATTAAAATTGGTGCACAATATTACCTGCTGAAATTTTATTCGTCACTCGGGTTTGAGCAAACAAGTGAGATTTATCTTGAAGATGATATTGAGCATATCGAAATGATTCGGAATTGTGAAAATTAGTAGGTATTTTTACGTAGCACCGAAAGTAAAACTGCTTAAAAGCCTATGCCAGTAAGGGTTTTCACCGATTTGTTTGAAGAAAAAATTTTGAAGTTCAAAATTTGTTATCTAATATTGCCCTGTATCCAATTCGAGAAGAACCAAATATCCAATTCTATGAAAGTACGTACACTTTATGTTCCCCTGTACGCTTTACTGCTCATTATATGCTGCATTCAGAAGCTGAATGCACAGGTTGGATTATCTACTTCTAATTCCCGTTTTGAAATTGGTATTGATGTTGGCCCGATGAACTTTCTTGGTGACCTTGGTGGTAACCGTGGAAGAGGAGGTTACGGTCCAAAAGATAACAACGTTCCTGTTACAAATATGATCGCAGGTATTTCTGCATCTTATTATCCTTCTGAATGGTTTGGTTTGCGGATTGCAGGAAACATTGGCAAAATGGAAGGCGATGATCGTTTGGTTAAACAAAAGCAACCAGCAGACACATGGGAAGGTTCAAGAAAATACCGCAACCTTACTTTCCGCTCACCATTGTATGAATTATATGCAGGTGTGGAAGTTTATCCTACTGCATTTATCAGCTTAAAGAATGGAACAGGATTGCCACGTTTCCGTCCTTATGGTATCATTGGTATTGGTGTTTTCAAATTCAATCCGCAGGGATTGTATAAAGATCCTGCAGGTAACGAATCATGGGTTGATTTGAAACCGCTGCGTCTTGAAGGACAGGGCATGGCTGAAACCGGTATTCCTGAATACAGCCTTATCAATTATAACGTACCAATGGGAGTTGGTATTAAATATGATATTACTGAACGCATCACATTTGCAATTGAACTCATTCACCGCAAAACCGGTAGTGATTATATTGATGATGTAAGTAACAAGTACATTGATCCTGCTTTGTTTGATCAGTACTTAACACCCAGCCAGGCAACAATAGCAAAATACCTGGCAAACCCAAGCTCATTTTATCCGAATTCAAACCCTGGTTATACTCCGTACCGCATTGGCAAAAAAAGAGGGAATCCTCTGAGGAATGATTCTTATTTCTCCAGCACATTCAGGCTCACCTGGAAGATAGGTGATGTTTATGCAGACTGGTTCCGAAATAAGAACTCCATGAAATGTCCGCAGTACTTCTAGTGTACCCGATTTAATCCATACCATACCCAATCCCTAAAATGAAAACTCAAATCTCCAAAACAAAATCAAAAGCGCTTGCAATTAATCCAGAGCTTACAATCTGGTTGTTACGTATTGGTTTAATTACACTCTATGTAGTGTTGTACATCTTTAAGAAAAAACTCTATCTATAACTTCTTAAGCAAGGTATGTAATAAACGTTAGTCCGTACCCTTCTCATAATGTTCCAATCCTGTGAAAATCCAATGAGAACCAGTGACCGATATTTATTTCACCATGCCTTGCTTATTTTTTCCAGTGTTTAAACCAAGACAATCCAACTATTTGGCAAAGTATGCAGTAAACGTTAACCCGAACACTTTTCGAACGTTTCCAATCCTGTGAAAATCTGAAAAGAGAACCAGGGATTGATATTTACTTCACCATGCTTTGCTTTGTTTCTCTTGGTCCGTACTCTATCCTGTTGCCCCCCTTTTTGGATTTGGGGGGCTTTTTTATTTTACCACATTTGGTAACCAATATTATAATTCTGTTTTCAGAAATTTAGCAGTATGGCTTTCTTTGCAGCTAAGTAATTTTTCAGGTGCGCCTTCAAATAAAATTTGTCCGCCACCATCTCCTCCTTCCGGTCCAAGATCAATAATGTGATCAGCTACTTTGATCACATCCATATTGTGTTCTATCACTAATACAGTATTACCTCTGTCTGTTAACTTGTTCAACACATCAAGCAGGTGTTGAATGTCCTGGAAGTGTAAACCTGTTGTTGGTTCATCAAGAATATAAAATGTTTTACCAGTGTCTTTCTTAGCAAGTTCAGTTGAAAGTTTTACACGTTGTGCTTCGCCACCACTTAATGTAACAGCACTCTGGCCAAGTGTAATGTAGCCAAGCCCCACATCTTCCAGCACTTTTATTTTACGGTATAGATAGGGAACAGGCTGAAAGAATTCCACTGCTTCTTCCACCGTCATATCCAATACATCGGCAATTGATTTTCCTTTGTAACGTATTTCCAACGTTTCACGGTTGTAACGTTTGCCATTACATTTTTCGCAATGCACATATACGTCCGGCAGGAAGTTCATTTCAATTACACGCATGCCCCCACCTTCGCATACATCACATCGGCCTGTTTTAACATTGAATGAAAAGCGGCCGGCATTGTAACCACGGATCTTTGCTTCCGGTACAGCTGCAAATAATGTTCTGATCTCGGTAAAAAAACCACAGTAGGTGGCGGGGTTGCTGCGTGGTGTTCGGCCAATAGGCGATTGATCAATTTCAATTACTTTATCAATGTGCTCCAATCCTTTAATGCTCTTGTAAGGCATAGGAGTAGTTTTTGAATCGTAACAATGTTTGCTGAGGATAGGGTAGAGTGTTTCGTTGATGAGTGTACTTTTGCCGCTTCCGCTTACACCTGTAACAACAATAAGTTTACCCAATGGAAACACTGTATTTACATTCCGTAAGTTATTTCCTGTAGCTCCTTTCAGTTCTATTGCTTTACCGTTTCCTTTTCTCCTTTCTTTGGGAACGGGAATTGTTTTTTTGCCATTCAGGTATTGTGCAGTTTCGCTTTTTGTTTTCAATACATCAGCCGGTGTGCCTGCCGATACAATTGTGCCGCCATGTTTACCTGCCTGTGGTCCCACATCAATCAGGTGGTCTGCAGCAAGCATAATATCTTTATCATGTTCAACAACCAATACGCTGTTGCCAACATCACGAAGATTTTTTAATGCTTCAATTAAACGATGGTTGTCCCGTTGGTGCAGACCAATGCTTGGTTCATCAAGAATATAAGTGATGCCCTGCAGTTGAGATCCGATCTGTGTAGCCAAACGTATACGCTGACTTTCACCACCGCTTAATGTGCGGCTTGAACGGTTCAGTGTGAGATATGTAAGACCAACATCAAGTAAGAATTGTAAACGTTCCCTGATCTCTTTCAGCACATCTTTGGCAATAGTTGCCTGTTTATTGTTGATGCGTAATTCCAAACCATCGAACCAGGCAGCAAGGTTGTCGAGGTTTTGTTCGCTGAGTTCGGCAATGTTGCGGTCATCAATTTTAAACCAAAGACTTTCTTTACGTAAACGTGCTCCGTTACAACTGCCGCAGGTTTTTAACGTTGTAAACTGTGTTACCCACTCACGCAAACCTTCGGTACTCTGTGTTGAGGTAAACCAGCGTTTCAGCATTGGAATAATACCTTCGTAACTGCCGGTATATTCCTGCGGAACAGTTTCATCGCTTACATCAATCTCCAGTGCAGGATTAATATTCTTATCACCAAAGAGTAACAGATCAAGTTGTTCCTTCGGAAGTTTTTGTACAGGTGTATCTAATTTTATTTTGTATTTTTTTGCAAACGCACTTACCTGTTGATATACACTTGCATCACGCTCTTCGCCTAGTGGCGCAATGCCGCCTTCTTTTACTCCAAGTTTTCCATCGGGGATAATCGATTCCATATCGATGGTGTACACATTACCTAAACCTTTACATGTTGGACAGGCACCATATGGTGAGTTAAACGAAAAAGCATTGGGTGATGGTTCTTCGTAACTCAGTCCTGTATCTTCGCACATCAATTGTTTGGAGTAAGAAACAACACCGTTCTTTTCTGTATCAATGAACATCAGTTCTTTTCCAAGCCGTAATGTTTGTTGTACACTCTGGCTGATGCGTACACGAAAGTCATCACTTACTTTCAAACGATCAACCACTACTTCAATATCATGTATCTTATAACGGTCAACCTGCATTTTGGGAACTAGGTCCTGTATCTCACCATCTATCCGCACTTTTACAAATCCTTTCTTGCGGATGTCTTCAAATAATTCACGGTAATGACCTTTACGTCCACGCACTAAAGGCGCAAGCAAAGAAATTTTCTGCCCGTCAAAACGGTTAAATATATTCTCTACAATTTCTTCTTCGCTCCATTTCACCATTTTCTTTCCGGTGTTGTATGAATAAGCTTCACTTGCTCTTGCATAAAGCAAACGCAGGAAATCATACACTTCGGTAATGGTACCAACAGTTGAGCGTGGATTTTTATTTGTTGTTTTTTGTTCAATGGAAATAACTGGCGACAGGCCGGTGATCTTATCTACATCCGGGCGCTCCATATCACCAACAAACTGGCGGGCATAAGCACCGAAAGTTTCCATATACCTGCGTTGTCCTTCGGCATAAATCGTGTCAAATGCCAACGATGATTTACCGCTGCCACTAATGCCGGTAATAACTACCAGTTTGTTTTTGGGAATGGTCACATCAATATTTTTCAGGTTGTGTACCCTTGCACCTGAAACTTCGATCAGCTCATTATTTGTGTCGCTCATAATTTGGTAAACCGGCTTTTTCAGCCGAAAGGCGAATTTACTATGAAATCCATTGCTAAAGTTATTAGGTTTTTGCAACCGGCTGGTAATGGTTTTCAAACAGTTGGCTGTTGAATCTTTTTGCCGCAAGCTTGAGCATGCACTCCACAGCAGCAGAAAAAGACAATATTAATTTTGTGTGATGTGGAAAACTAAGCAGGTATGAGGTTTGGGTTTGGCCTGCTTCGTGTTAACTTAATGTTGATTTAGCCAAGCCAACTATTAAAGCAAAAACTTACATGTATGGGTATAGCAGTTTACAACGCCGTTCCAATGATCTTTCATGACGGCAACGAGGAACATCGTTTTACCTTAAAAGTAAATCCTGCAACGGAAAGCTTCCGGTTGGAAAACGGGATGATCAAACGCAGCATTTTCATTGGTAAACGGGTATTTAACCGCCTGTTTCAGTTTGTTCGTAACGAGTATGGTTACACGCTTGGCCGTATCCAGTACGACGACGGACAAATGAAAAAAGGATCGGCTGTTACTGAACAGCATGATCAGTTCCGGTTTACAATACATGACCAGGATGAAATTAAAGTAATGCTGGAGAGTGAAGCAGTACCAGAGAAAAAGTTATGTGCCACCATTCCTGTAGCATACGAAACCGATCAGGAAAAGAAGGCCCACCTGCGGGCTCTCATTCCATCGGTACTTGCGGCATTAATACTTACAAGAGAAATTCAGCCAGCATTGTAACTATTGTTAGCGAAACAAATTTGGCGGTTTGCGTCTTTTGTACCTACTTTTGCAACAGTTCTTTAAAACTCCCGTTCATTACGGGACTACTTATCAAGAAAGGCAGAGGGTAATGGCCCGATGAAGCCTTGGCAACCTCTCTCAATGAAAATTGAAAGAAAGGTGCCAATTCCATCCACAGAAATGTGGGTAGATAAGTCAGATATCAAGCTCAAACTAGTTTTTAATTACATAGCAAAAAGCTCATCTGATCTTATCGGATGAGCTTTTTTGTTTTATACATGCTTGTCCGGTATCCTGCTTTCTTCGATAAGAAAAGAATGATCAATTAAAAGCAGATGAAACAAACAGTTGTTATTAAAAGCATTGGCAAAACTTTTGCAAAATCATATTTGTATAAACAGAGTAAGCCTGTTACTTTTGTAGAGTATTCTTTATTCATGTACAACAACAACTATACACACACTTCTTTTACTGCATGCATGCAGTGTTGTTGTATTTGTTGTATGCCGTAAGGCATACATATCTATTTCCGACCCCGCAAAGGGGAGGTATCACACAACGGTTTTCTCTTCTTTTTAATCAATCTCGTTCTTTATTCATTTTAAAAATATTACAGCTATGAGCACATTACGTTTTGAAACATTGCAATTGCATGCAGGTCAGCAAATTGATCCTACAACTAAATCACGTGCAGTACCTATTTACCAAACAACTTCTTATGGTTTCGATAACAGCGAGCACGCTGCCAACCTGTTTGGTTTAAGAGCGTTTGGAAATATTTACACCCGCATCATGAACCCAACAACCGATGTGTTTGAACAACGCATTGCAGCTTTGGAAGGTGGTGTGGCTGCACTGGCAACAGGAAGCGGACAAGCTGCACAGTTTCTTGCGCTCAGCAATATTCTGCAGGCTGGTGATAATTTTGTAACAACAACTTATTTATACGGCGGCACTTACAACCAGTTTAAAGTATCGTTTAAACGACTTGGTATTGAAGCCCGTTTTGCTGATGGTGATGATGCAGAAAGTTTTGTAAAGCACATTGATAAAAATACAAAAGCAATCTATCTTGAAACCATCGGTAACCCACGTTTGAACATTCCTGATTTTGAAAAATTTGCGGCCCTGGCAAAAGAGTATGATCTGCCATTGATCGTTGACAATACTTTTGGTGCAGGTGGTTATCTCTTCCGCCCGCTGGAGCATGGTGCAAACATTGTTGTGGAAAGTGCCACAAAATGGATTGGCGGACATGGTACAACCATTGGTGGTGTTATTGTTGACGGAGGTAATTACAACTGGGGCAATGGAAAATTTCCGCAGTTTACGGAGCCAAGCGAAGGCTATCACGGATTAAAATTCTGGGATGTGTTTGGTGAAGGCAATCCGCTGGGCTTGCCAAACATCGCATTCATCATTCGTGCACGTGTAGAGGGTTTGCGTGATTATGGAGCTTCACAAAGTCCGTTCAACTCTTTCTTATTGATTCAAGGTTTGGAAACATTATCGCTGCGTGTGGAACGCCATGTTGAAAATGCATTGGCACTTGCACAATGGCTGGAGCAACATCCTTCAGTTGAATATGTGTTGTATCCCGGTTTAAAGAGCAATCCTTATCATGAGCTGGCAAAGAAATATCTAAAGAATGGCTTCGGCAGTATTCTGCAGGTAGCAATTAAAGGCGGAAAAGAAAGCGCAGCAAAATTCATCAACTCATTAAAACTGGTGAGTCATTTGGCAAATGTGGGCGATGCAAAAACATTGGCCATTCACCCTGCAAGTACAACACATGAGCAGTTGAGCGAAGCTGAACAGGTAGCAGCCGGTGTTGATCCAAATCTTGTACGCATCAGCGTGGGTATTGAACATATTGAAGATATTAAAGCCGATCTGGAACAGGCATTTCAAAAAGTAGCAGAAAAGGACCTGGTTGGTTAATCAGAAAAATTAAGATTCAAAGACGATATACAGACGATGTCAACACAAGTTTTTACATACAATAAACCATTCAGACTGGAGTCCGGCGCATTGTTGAATGAATATCATTTGGCTTATACAACTTTTGGGGAGCTGAATGAAGCAAAAAACAATGTAGTGTGGGTTTTTCATGCGTTAACAGCAAACAGCGATCCATCAGAATGGTGGAGTGGTATGGTGGGCGAGGGAAAGTTATTTGATCCTGCAAACTATTTTATTGTTTGTGTGAACATGCCTGGCAGCGCTTACGGCAGTATTGGTCCGCTGGATACCAATCCTTTGACGAATGAACCGTACTATCATGAATTTCCCTGGTTTACTCCACGTGATATGGTGCGTGCATACGACCCGCTGCGCAAAGCATTGGGTATTGAACGGATACATATTGGCATTGGTGGCAGCATGGGTGGTCAGCAGTTGCTGGAGTGGGCTATTGAAGAGCCACAACTCTTCGAGCATATTATTCCAATTGCAACAAACGCTTATCATTCTGCATGGGGCGTTGCATTCAATGCATCGCAACGTTTGGCGATTGAAGCAGATGTTACATGGAAAAATAAAAGTGCCGATGCCGGGCAGGCAGGTTTAAAGGCAGCACGCAGTATTGCATTACTTTCTTATCGTCATTACGATGCGTATGGCATCAGCCAGATAGAAGAGACAAATGATGTGCTGGAAAATTTTAAAGCAGAATCGTACCAGCGATACCAGGGCGATAAATTGGTGAATCGTTATAACGCATTCAGCTATTATTTTCTAAGTAAAGGAATGGATTCGCATAATGTAGGTCGCAGCCGCACATCCATTGAGTTGGCATTGAAAGAAATTACGGCAAAAACATTGGTCATTGGTATCAGTAATGATCTGTTGTTCCCCATCAGCGAACAACAGTTCCTTGCCAATACAATCAATGATGCACATTTCAAGAGTATTGAATCGTTTTATGGTCATGATGGTTTCCTGTTGGAATACGATCAGATCAACAAAGCCATTCATCATTTTTTACAACAAACACAGAAAACAGATTTAAAAAAACAATTAATCAAGTAATATGTCATCTGATAAACAGTTAGTGATCGGGCTTTTTGGTTTTGGAGTAGTAGGCGAAGGTTTATACAAAGTTTTGCATCAGACCGAATCGTTGAATGCACGCATAAAAAAAATATGTATCAAAAACCCTAACAAAAAACGGAATGCCCCGGATGAGTTATTTACAACCGACAGGGATGTAATTTTAAATGATCCGGAGATCAATGTAGTAGTGGAAGTAATTAACGAAAGTGAACCGGCTTTTTACATTGTATCAACAGCATTGAAGAACGGGAAAGAAGTAGTTAGTGCCAGCAAAAAAATGATTGCTGAACATTTATCTGAACTTTTGAAACTGCAAACAGAAACAGGGCTTTCGTTCCTGTATGAGGCTTCTGCCTGTGCATCGATTCCTGTTATCCGCAATCTTGAAGAGTATTATGATAACGATCTGTTACATGGCATACGTGGTATTGTAAACGGCAGCACCAACTATATTCTCACAAAAATGTTTGAAGAGAAACTTGATTTTAAACAGGCATTGTTACAGGCACAACAATTAGGTTTTGCTGAAGCTGATCCAACACTTGATGTGGATGGATGGGATGCCGTAAATAAATGGGTGATCCTTTTATTACATGCTTACGGTGTGGTTTCAAAAGTGGAAGATGTATTGTTCACTGGCATTCAAAACATACAAGGTTCTGATGCAGCTGTTGGCCGTGAAAAAAATCTTGAGATTCGCTTGGTAGGCCAGGCCAAGAAATTGCAGAATGGCAAAGTAGCAGCATTTGTATTGCCTCAGTTTGTAAAGCACGATGATCATTTGAGCTTTGTGAAAAATGAGTACAACGGTGCAGTTGTGGAAAGTTCGTTTTCTGACAAGCAATTCTTTTATGGCAAAGGTGCCGGTTCATTTCCCACTGCATCAGCTGTGTTGAGTGATATTTCGGCTTTGCGTTACGATTATAAGTATGAGTACAAGAAACTGTATTATCATCAGCCAAATGAACTCACAAACGATTATTATCTGAAAGTGTACCTGAGTTTTGATGACTGGAATTTCATTCCCAAAGAAAAATTTGAATGGATTGAAGAATGGCATGCAGAAAGCGATCGAAAATATTTAGTGGGTGTGTTGCATGCAACTGAGTTGAAAGAAAATAACTGGTGGCGTGAAAACGGCACATCGCTCATTCTGTCGCCAGAACCGATTATTGAAGATGTGGAAGTGCGTAAGTTGAAAAAAAAGAGTCTTGAACTGGCAGGTTTAAACTTTAACTGATCATGAGTTTACAACAAAAAATAACTGAACTGGAAAATCTGCTGCAGGATCAAACACCTGCGGCAGCTCTTCGTTTATTGAGTGAGCGTTTTAAAGGCAGCATTGTTTTTTCTACCAGCTTTGGATTAGAAGATCAAGCCATCAGCCATCTCATTTTTAACCAGCAATTGCCCATTGATGTGTTTACTTTGGACACAGGCCGCATGTTCACTGAAACATACAGCACATGGCGTTCAACACTGGAAGCATACAATCAACCTATTCATGCCTATTATCCCAATGCAGAAGCGTTACAGCAATATGTTACGGAGAAAGGCCCCAACGCATTTTACGAATCAACTGATAACCGTAAAGCGTGTTGTGGCATTCGTAAAGTGGAACCATTGAAGCGGGCATTAAAGGGAAAACAGATCTGGATCACAGGTTTGCGTGCCGAGCAAAGCCCCGAACGGCAGCACACATCGCAACTGGAATGGGACGAGAGTAACCAGATCATTAAATTTCACCCCATCCTTCATTGGACATGGGAAGAACTGAACCAGTTCATCCGTGAAAACCATGTTCCTTATAATTCCTTGCACGATAAAGGGTTTGTAAGCATTGGTTGCGCTCCTTGTACAAGAGCCATCCGCCCGGGAGAAGATTTTCGTGCCGGCCGCTGGTGGTGGGAAGATAAAAGCAACAAGGAATGCGGACTGCATGTACACAGCGATGTCAATACCGCATCAAATTCCTGACAGAACGCAAATGTTTGCGTAACAAAAACAAATGTTAGGCACTTTGATGCTTATCTTTGTGAAAGAGAATTCTACCTAGTAGGTAGGTTAATAAAAAGAGATTATGAGTCAGTATCATTTAGATTATCTGCAGCAGTTGGAAGCGGAGAGTATCCAGATTTTCCGTGAAGTGGCAGCACAGTTTGAAAAACCGGCCCTTTTGTTCAGTGGTGGTAAAGATTCCATTGTAATGGTTCACCTGGCCAAAAAAGCATTTGCTCCCGGTAAAATTCCTTTTCCTCTTGTACACATCGACACTGGTCACAACTTTCCCGAAGCATTGGAATTTCGTGACTGGCTGGCAAACAAAGTAGGAGCTACATTGGTGGTGCGTAAGGTGGAAGACACCATCAAACAACGCAGCCTTACCGAACCCAAAGGAAAGTTCCCGAGCCGTAACTGGTTACAAACGTATACATTGCTTGATACCATTGAAGAATTTGCATTTGATGCATGTATTGGCGGTGCCCGCAGAGATGAGGAGAAAGCCCGTGCAAAAGAGCGCATTTTTTCTGTGCGTGATGAGTTTGGTCAATGGAATCCTAAACTGCAGCGTCCTGAACTGTGGAATATTTACAATGGTCGTATTCATAAAGGTGAGAACGTTCGTGTATTCCCCATCAGTAACTGGACTGAATTAGATATCTGGAATTATATCCGTCAGGAAAAGATCGACCTGCCTTCTATTTATTTTGCACACGATCGTGAAGTGATCGTACACGATGGCCAGTTAGTAGCCATGAGTGAGTTTGTGCAGCCTTCTGCTGAAGATACTATCATAACCAAACGTGTACGTTATCGTACAGTGGGAGATATGACTTGTACTGCTGCGGTTGAATCAAGCGCAACAAACCTTGATGAAGTGATTGAAGAGATCATTGCTACACGCATCAGCGAACGTGGTGAAACACGTATTGATGACAAGGTAACGGAAGCAGCAATGGAAGACAGAAAGAAGAATGGTTATTTCTAAGAAGTGAATAGTGAATTGTCAATGGTCAATCGCTGTTGCTATTCACAATTCACCATTGATCACTCACAAATTTTGATTTTAAACTTATTTAGATAAAATGGATTTATTACGTTTCATAACAGCAGGCAGTGTAGATGATGGTAAGAGTACCCTGATCGGTCGTTTGCTGTACGACAGCAAAAATATTCTCATCGATCAGCTGGAGGCGTTGGAAAAATCAACCAAGAACAGAACAGATGGTACGGTTGACCTTGCGTTGCTGACAGATGGTTTACGTGCAGAGCGTGAGCAAGGTATCACTATTGATGTGGCTTATCGTTATTTCTCCACGCCCAAACGCAAGTTCATTATTGCTGATGCGCCCGGTCATGTACAGTACACCCGTAACATGATCACTGGTGCAAGTAATGCCAACCTCATCATTATTTTAATTGATGCAAGACAAGGTGTGGTGGAACAAACACGTCGTCACTCCATCATTGCTTCGTTGTTAAAGATCAAACATGTGGTGGTGGCTGTGAACAAGATGGATCTTGTAGAATATTCACAGGATGTGTACAACAATATCCTTATTGACTATGCTGAAGTGGCAAAGCAATTAGGGTTGAATGATGTTACCTACATTCCTATCAGTGCTTTGAATGGCGATAACATTGTAGATAAATCACAAACCATTACCTGGTTTGAAGGAAAACCATTGTTGGAATTCCTGGAGTCTGTTGAAATTGATAACGACATCAACCATACCGATGCACGTTTCCAGGTACAGTTAGTGATACGTCCGCAAACAGATGATCTTCACGATTATCGTGGTTATGCCGGACAAGTAAGCAGCGGAGTTTATAAAGTAGGGGATAAGGTTACTGTTCTCCCTGCAGGTATTGAATCAACTATTTCTACACTGGAGGTAGGTGGCAGTCCGGTTGATGAAGTGTTTGCACCACAAAGTGTAACCATTCAATTGGCCGATGATATTGATATCAGTCGTGGTGATTCTATTGTAAAAACAGAAAATCAACCACAGGTAAGCAATGAGCTGGAAGTTATTCTGTGCTGGATGGATGAGAAACCATTGATCCCTGGCAACAAATATTATCTGCAGCATGGGAGCCGCCTGGTTCGTTCAGTTGTAAAACAGGTGGAGTATAAACTTGATGTAAATACATTGCAACAACAGCCGGTAGAAGGGAATGTAAAGTTGAACGAAGTGGTGAAAGCAGTGATCAAAACGGCATCTCCATTAGTATACGATTCATTTGATAAGTTAAGTGAGAACGGGAGTGCAGTATTGATTGATGAAACAAGCAACAGCACCGTAGCTGCTGTTTTATTAAAATAAAAAACCGAAAGGTTTTTTTTGCATGTAAACCCTACTTCTAAAGTAGAATAATAAATTGAAAGTCATGTCACAACAATCAAATGAGCAGGTAAAAGGAAAAGTGATCCTTGCCGGTGCAGGTCCCGGTGATGCTGAACTGATTACTGTAAAACTACAGCAACGGTTAACCATTGCTGATGTGATTGTGATGGACAGGCTTGTGAATCCTGCGATCATTCAGCAGCATGCAAGAAAAGATGCAGTAATAGTCTTAGCTGGTAAGCAGGGATTCAATGATGCTTCTTTTTCACAGGATGAAGTGACTTCTGTTATTTACGACTATGCCATGCAAGGCAAAACGGTATTGCGCCTGAAAGGCGGTGATGTGGCTTTTTTCAGCAACGTATTACATGAGCTGGAAATGCTGAAGCAGTATAACATTCCGTACGAGATCATTCCCGGTATTTCAGCTGCAGCCGGCGCATCAGCGTATGCAGGTATGCCGTTAACAGCAAGAGGATATTCACAGGGAGTACATTTCATAACTTTCAATCCTAATTCTTCTTATACAAAAGAGCAGTGGCGTGAGCTGGCGCAAACTTCTGATACATTGGTGTGCTATATGGCATCCAACAGTCTTACAGCGTTGGTTGACCGTTTGATGGAGTTTGGTTCTTCTGCTCAAAAACCATTGGCTGTTATTGAGCAGGCCACAACAGTTTACCAACAAGTGCATGTTACTACACTGGAACAATACCAGTCCGATTTCTTTGGTAAGAAATTCAGTTCACCATCTCTTGTGATTGTAGGTGATATAGTAAAACTCCATGCTCAGTTCAATTGGTTTGAGACAGAAGGAGTGGGTTCTGTGTTTCAAACATTAGCTCAGAAAAAAAGTCTTACTTCAACGGAGGAGTTTCGGAAAGCTGTCTGATAACCATTTTTTACCGCATAGATCCGCACTATCATCTTTCTTCGTTTCTGATTTACATTCATTGGCACAAAAAAGCCTTACGTCGCCGGAGCTTCGTAAGGCTTTATAATAAACCGGTTTTATACCGGTTAGTTCAGCACTTCTTCAGTGATCAATTTCTCTCTTAATTCTCTTGCATATTCCTTAAAGTTGATCGCTTGTGCAAGATATTCTTTCGCAAACGCTTCAGAAGGTTCTACATCATTCATACGTAACACAGTTGCTTTAAAACTAGCAGTGGTATTGTATAAACCAGCTTCTGTAAAGTGTTTATCAAAATCTCTGAGGATGCCATCCTGCGTATTACATTGTACACTTTTTTGCAGTAACAATGCTTTTGCACTGTGGATCTGCGCAGCATACGCATGATAAATACCATCGGCCCATGCTCCTTTGCTGAGACAGTCCTCGCTGTTGGCAATTTTTTCTTCAGCTTCAAGGATCAATGTAGCAACCAAGTCGATCATAACACCGGCACATTCACCCACACCAATAGCTGTAGAGAATTTTTCCTGTTGACCCCAGTCAACAAAATCTTCATCAAGCAAAGTAGCTGTGTCAGCTAATGGTTTTAATATTTCGTAGTAATAACGATCTCCTTTTTCACCACTGTAATCCAGAAAACTTTGTCCTTCAGGAGCATTTGTTTTGTAATCGTTCAACACAGTGCGTAATACTTCAGGTGCACGTTTGCTTGGAACCTTCAGTACTTTATCTGCAACACGTCCGTTACCGCTACCCAATATACCACCACCAACTAATACCTGTAATGCAGGGATCACCTGGCCTTTTGCTTTTAATGAACTCCCGTGGAAACCAATTGAGGCCATACCATGCTGACCGCAACTGTTCATACAACCGCTGATACGTACAGCAATTTCTTTGTTGTAAAGAAGCTCTGGATATTCGTCTTCAATTACTTCACTTAATGCAAGGGCAGTAGCAGTGCTGTTGCTGATGCCGAGGTTACAAGTATCAGTACCAGGGCAGGATGTAATATCGGCCACACTGCCAAAACCTGCTGCTGCAAGATTTTCAGATTCCAATACACTGTACACATAGCTAAGATGTTCAGGTTTCACAAAACGGAACTGAAGACCTTGATTAATGGTTACACGCACATCATCTGCAATTACATCCTTCAGCTTTTCAATGAGCCTGCGGCTGGTGTGTGAACTTACATTGCCATTGGGTACACGCACATATACTGCAAACACACCCTCCTGTTTTTGTTCGATCACATTGGTTGCTTTCCAGAATTCAAACTGCAGTTGATTTTTAATCACAGGATCATTGCCGCTTAACTGGTAAGAAGGTAATGCTGGTGCAGTATGTTGTGTGGTATCAACTTTGTAAAACTGATGAGTTAATGCTTTTTGTTCAGCAACTACCAGTTCGTTGAAGGCATCGATACCAATTTTTTGTAAAAGGAATTTGATGCGGGCTTTGTGGCGGCTGTTACGTTCTCCATGACGGTCGAACACTCGCAATACAGCTTCAAGGTATGGGATCAGGCGATCTTCTTCTAAAAACTCATGTGTTGTAATAGCCAGGTGAGGTTGTGCACCAAGTCCACCACCAATCACTACTTTAAAGCCACGTACTTCTTTACCATCCACAACTTGTATGCGTGGAATAGCACCAAGGTCATGCATGAAAACAAGGGCTGTATCTTTTTCTGTATTGCTGAAAGCTATTTTAAACTTACGTCCCATTTCCTGGCACACAGGTTTGCGCAGGAAATATTCAAACATAGCATGCGCATAAGGAGTAACATCAAATGGTTCGTCCTTATCAATACCAGCAGTATCAGATGCAGTAATGTTACGAACAGTGTTACCACAAGCTTCACGCAGGGTAATATTGTCTCGTTCCAACTCCGCCCATAATTGAGGAGTGCGGTCAAGACTCACAAAATGGATCTGAATATCCTGTCTTGTGGTAAGGTGGAGATTACCGGTAGAATATTCATCCGATACATCGGCAATGCGTTTCCATTGTGCCAGTGTCATTTTACCATAAGGTAATTTGATACGTACCATCTGAACACCTTGCTGACGCTGACCGTATACACCACGTGCCAAACGAAGACTGCGGAATTTTTCTTCAGCAATCGTTCCTTCATGAAAGGCCCTGATTTTTTGTTCGAGCTCAATGATGTCTTTTTCCACGAGGGGATTTTCCAACTCTGTACGAAAACTCTGCATGATCTGTGTTTTGGAGTATAAAAAAATTGTCCTTTAAACCTATCGGCTAAGTAGACTGTACAAAAATAGGGAACTATCATCATCCGGAAACATGATATTGATAATAAGTTTGTACTTTTTTTACTAAACAACTGTTTGTTTTTTATACTTGTATGAAATAGAAAATTAAGTCTACTGTTGTTGTAGGAAATGTGTATGTTTGCAACGTTTATGCAGAAAAGCAGCACCATATCAACAGAGGTAAATCACGGCGTAAAAACCGGAAACCAGCTGTATCCTGTTTTTTTTAAACTGGAGCAGTTGGAACTGTTGCTGGTGGGTGCAGGTAATGTGGGGTTAGAAAAGCTGGAATCCTTACTGGGTAATTCTCCTGCTGCAAATATTACAATTGTAGCACCTGTAGTAAAAGATGAAGTCCGCAAACTAATTGAGCAACATCCCGGATGTGTAATTATTGAACGTCCATTTGTAGAAGAAGATCTTGATGGGAAGGACTTGGCTGTACTGGCAACAGATGATAAAACGTTGCACGAAAATATACGATTGCTTGCTAAAGAAAGAGGTATCCTCATCAATGTAGCAGACACACCTGACCTCTGTGATTTTTACCTGGGAAGTGTTGTGCAAAAAGGAAATCTGAAGATCGCTATTTCAACAAATGGAAAATCACCTACTGCGGCAAAACGGATTAAGGAAGTGCTGTATGAAGCACTGCCGGGTGAACTGGATGAGGTGATTGAAAATCTGCACAAGGTTCGGAACAAACTCAACGGCAACTTTGAGTACAAGGTGAAGAAGTTGAATTCGATCACCAAGGTGCTGGTTGAGAATGATCGTATTGGAACCGAAAAGAAGTGGAAAAAAATTGCAACATATTCATTAGTGGCATTTGCTTTAATGCTGGTCGGCCATTTTATTTTTTCTTATATTCCATTTAAGCAAATTGCCACTGATACTTTTGCCTGGTATCAAACACTTGATAAAAATTTCCATTGGCTGCTGCTTGCAGGTTTTCTTGCACAGCTTGTTGACGGTGCATTAGGTATGGGTTATGGTGTAACCAGTGCCACAGTTCTTTTATCAGTTGGTGTTAGCCCTGCCGCTATTAGTGGAAGTGTGCATACAGCAGAGGTTTTTTCAAGCGCAGCATCCGGCTACAGTCACTACAAATTCGGAAACGTAAACAAGAAGTTATTCAAAGCATTGGTAATACCCGGTGTAATAGGAGCCATACTTGGAGCAATTCTTTTAACATGGCTGGGTAATACCGATGCAATATGGTTACGTGCATTACTTGCCTGTTATACTTTATTCCTTGGTATAAAATTTCTCATCAATGCTTTTCGTGAGCAAAAGCAACAAAAGAAATTTAAACACTATAGTGCGCTGGCAGGTGCAGGTGGGTTTCTTGATTCTTTTGGTGGCGGTGGGTGGGGCCCATTGGTAACTACAACGTTGATCAATAAAGGGCGCAGTCCAAAATATGTAATCGGCTCGGTGAGTCTTACTGAGTTTTTTGTAACCCTCGGCAGTGCTTTTACTTTCTTTACATTGTTAGGCGTAAGTCATTGGCAGGTGATCTTTGCACTTATGCTGGGTGGTTTTATTGCAGCCCCGATTGCAGCAAAGCTTACAGGTAAAATGCCAAAGAAAACTGCATTCATTCTGCTTGGTATCCTCGTTATTATCTGGAGTATACGTATCCTGGTAAAAGTATTCTGAAATTTTTTTTGAAACATAAGTCTATTGTTTTGGTAGGTTAATAAAAGCCTACTATTTTTGTAGGGTAAATGAAGCATCATCTTTTTACACACGCACATTTTATTATGCAGTTCACATCAGCTATACGATGTTGTGGATGCATGTGTTAGTCATTGCTTTTCCATGTAACCAATTATAACTGCTGCGCCGGAGAGGTGCTGCTTCATTTTTATTGTTTAAACCAAAATATAATGCGTAAGAATTTTTATTTTCTCTTTCTGCTGACTGCACTTACACAGGTGGCGTTTGGCCAGTCTGTTTTAAAGGGGATCATTAAAGACGGGAAGGGAACTCCCGTTGAGTCTGCTTCTGTTAAAGTAAAAGGAACAACTATCAGCACACTTGCTGATGGCAAGGGACAGTTCAGTATTCCTGCTCCTAAAGAATTACCATTCATTCTTCAGATTAGTTCTGTAGGTTATTATCCAAGTGAATTGCAGGTAACTGAATTGAAAGAAGAGGCTATTACAATTGTATTGATCGATAATAACCAATTGTCGGAAGTGGTCATTACATCCCGCCGACGAATTGAAACTGCACAGGATGTACCTATTCCAATTTCAGTAGTAGGTGGTGCACAGGTGGCTGATGCCGGTGCGTTTAACGTAAACCGTTTGAAGGAACTGGTGCCA
>NZ_CAMLGT010000033.1 GCF_946479605.1 uncultured Lacibacter sp. | reverse complement strand
GTTCAATGCCGACGATGTACAGTACTACGCTGAGTAAATGGTTTAAGGTTGAAGGCAAAAGGTTGAAGGAAGAAAGGCGTTCCGATACGGCAGCTTCTTCCTTACACCCTAAACCCTCTACCGTATACCTTTTCTGCGATGAGTTCACCAATTACAACGATACACAGATCGGTATCAAAGCTGTTGAGTTACTCAACAAGCTTGGTTACGAAGTCATCATTCCCGAACATATTGAAAGTGGTCGTTCCTGGCTATCGAAAGGTTTGATACGGAAAGGAAAAGAAATTGCGAATAAGAATATTGAATTGCTGCATCCTGTTGTTACTGCCGATACACCGCTGATCGGTATTGAGCCTTCAGCTATTCTCACCTTCCGTGATGAATATGTTGACCTGGCAACCGATGAAAATTTTGAGAAAGCCAAACAACTTGCAGCCAATACATTCATGATCGATGAATTTATTGCAAGAGAAATTGATAAAGGCAATATCAGCAAAGAACAATTTACATCTGCTGATAAGAAGATCAAACTGCATGGTCATTGTCAGCAGAAAGCATTGGTGGGTACTGCAGCCACAGTGAAAGTATTATCGTTCCCCGAAAATTATAAAGTGGAAACCATTCCTTCCGGTTGTTGCGGTATGGCCGGTTCATTTGGCTATGAAGAAGAACATTATGATCTCTCGATGAAGATCGGTGAAATGGTATTGTTCCCTGCTGTGCGCAATGCAGGCGATGATACAATTATTGCAGCACCTGGCACAAGTTGCCGCCACCAGGTGAAAGATGGTACAGGCAAGAAAGCATTGCATCCGGTGGAAGTATTGTGGGAAGCGTTGAAATAATATTTTACCACAGAGGTGCAGAGACACAGAGAAAACAATAGCGCTGAGCCCTCGTGTCGCTGTGGTTTATCTTCTTCTACTTTCCTTGATAAAAATCAAGCACTCTTGTACGGAAGCTATACTCGTATTGGGTTTGCACAAGATTGATCTTTGTCCGGTCAAGATTATTTTTTGCAATGAGAAATTCTGCTGCATTGATCACACCACTTTCAAAACGCACCTCAGCAGCACGGAACGATTCTTCAAAATTTGATAACTGTTCTTTCAGCATCGCATAACGGTTATACGACGCCTGCATGTTCAACCACGCCTGCTCAATATTCTGCTTCAACTGGTAATTGGTGCTTTCGGCATTCAACTGCGTATTCTTTAACTGCAGCTTTGCCTGCCGCACACGATTCTTTGTTTGCAGGTTATTGAAAATGGGTATCTGCATATTTACACCTGCAAAAAAGCCAAGGTTGTTTTCCATCTGTTTAAAATAGCCAACAGAAGAAGTGGAAAAATTCTGCATCTCCCTGTATACAGGTGTACGTATACTTCCACTTTTGGTATAAGTACCTGTTTCCACTTCTGAAATAGTGGTAGGTATTAACCGTGTAAACAAACTTGAATAACTGCTTCCTGCACTTGCACCTAAACTGATGGTTGGATAATAACCACTCTTTGCCACCTGTATATTTTTCTCAGCACTCTTTACACGGTATTCATTTGCTTTTACCAGCGACATGTATTCCATTGCAGCGGCAATTACTTCAGGCGATGTTTGTGCATAAAAGGATTCATTTAGCTGCACATCTCTTTCTAAGGTCATTGCAGGTGCATAAGGAATATTCATAAGCTGGCACAGTGTTAGCTTTGCCTGTTGTAAACTGTTCTCCAGGTTTACAATATTGATCCGCTCATTTGCCATCTGTCCCTTCATATCTGTCAGCTGAAAATTTCCTGCTGATCCTTCCTTCACCATGATTTCCATCCGTTCAATCTGTTTTTTTGTTACCAGCAGTTGCGCACGGGAAATACTTAATACATCTTCACCTACCAGCACCTGCATATAGGCAAGTATCACATTCAATACAAGATTATCCTTCGCCTGTTTATAATCAAGCTCTGCGGCTTTGTGCGAAAAATTTGTCTGCTGAATTAAATTCTGCAAACGCATACCATTGAATAAGATCACACCTGCATCTAACCCTGCATTGGATGATGAAAGTTGATTATTGGTATAAGTGTTCGTAATCGGATCAACGTTTCGGCCAAAGTTGTTGCCATAATTCCAACGACTGTTTACACTCGGCAACAAATTCATTTTCGCCTGGTTTTTATCCACTTCGGCCGATTGCATTTGCAACCCCGTTTGTTGTACCAGGATATTCCTGTTCAAGGCTGTGTCGATACATTGCTTCAAACTATAATGCTGCGCTGCTGCAATAAATCCACTCATTAAAAAACACACAACTAAACTGACTGTCCGCATAACTGTTCTATTAAAGATTTACCTGTTGTTCAACTCTTCCATCCAGCAAATGAATAATGCGTGATGCATACGCAGCATTTTTTTCGCTATGTGTTACCTGTATGATGGTGACACCTTCTTTATTCAATTGCTTAAATAAGTCCATGATCTCTTCGCCCTGTTTGGAGTTGAGGTTACCCGTTGGCTCATCGGCAAGAATGAGTTTTGGTTTGGAAATGAGTGCACGTGCAATGCCCACCAATTGTTGTTGCCCGCCACTTAGTTGTGAAGGAAAAAGATCTTTCTTACCAACAATATTAAACCTGTCGAGCATATCAGCAACTAATGCTTTCCGCTCACTGCTTTTTACATCCTGGTACAGCAAGGGTGTTTCTATGTTTTCGTAAACAGTCAGTTCATCGATCAAATGATATTGCTGAAAAACAAACCCGATATATTGTTTGTATAACTGGCTGCGTTGTTTTTCTTTGATCCTATGTACTTCTTCGTGTAAAAAATGATACTCTCCTTCATCAAAACCATCAAGCATACCAATTACATTCAACAAGGTGGATTTGCCTGAACCTGATGGACCCATGATCGAAACAAATTCCCCTTCTGCTATATCGAGGTTCACATCTTTCAAAAGAAATGTTCTGTTGCCACCGGTATTTACCCACTTAAAAATATTCTTCAGTTGTATCATTATTCTATTGTTTATTCAGTTCTTAAACTTTTTACGGGATTGGCTAATGCTGCATAAGCCGACTTATACACAATTGTAACAAGCGCCAGTGAAAATATGCAACCAAAAAGCACAAACAGCATCAGCAGATCAATACCATTGTTATATGCCATGAGGCTGATGAACATATAACATAACAAATAGCCTGCAGGAATAGCAATACATGCAGCAATGATGATCAGTTTTACAAAACTGCCTGACAACTCCTTTACAATTACTGATACTGATGCACCCATTACTTTGCGGATACCAATTTCCTTCACACGTTTTTCTGTATGATAAGTAACAATGCCCAGCAACCCCATTACAGCAATTACCAATATCACCACACAAAACATACCCATGAACTTCATATCTCTGCCGGGGAAATAACGGTCGTACAGATCCTTTTGATAATTGGAAAAAGCCAGTTCTTCATGCGGATAATACTTTTTCCATACGTCATCCACTTCTGCTTTAAATGCTGCATGATCAACATCTGCTTTTGTTTTAATACTCAGCACATGAAACTGCGAAGGATTGTATTGTAATACCAATGGCTTAGCTGTAAACTGGTAATGGTAGTAACAGAAATTTGTTAACACACCGTGTATCGTCACTTCACGCTCATTGTTTACAAAGAATGTTTTGCCAACTGCTTCTTTTGCATTTCCTAATCCAAGTGTGGTAAGTAATTGCTCATTCACCACTACAAAATCAGAAACAGAATCGCTTGTTGACGGAAGTAAATTTGATCCTGCTACAAATTTCAGGTTCATATTCTCAATAAAACCCGCATCTGCTGCATAGTAACTGGCTTCCACATTTTGTTCCTGTTTATTCTTTTTAACAGCAGCCTGCGCCGACACTCCACCGAATGGAGTTGATACAAGCCCGATCCGTTCTACATTTTTATTTGCTGCAATATCCTGCTGTAACAAACGGTAATTTCCACTTACAGATACGTTGTAAATATTGCGTCTGTTAAAGTTTTCGTTATCTGTAGCCATGTATTTGAACTGGCTGTAAAAGGTTGCCATAATAAAAATAAAACAGGCGGATGCCACAAACTGTATAACCACAAGACTGTTTCGTAACCCAAGCTTTCCAAATGTTGAAGGTGTATTTGTTCCTTTTAACACTGTCGCTGGTTTTAACCGTGAAAGTATCCGTGCCGGAATTGCACCAGCCAACACACCAATAAAAATGCTGAACAAAATAAACAGCAGCCACAAGGCAGCTTTATTATCAACATCCCAAACAAACCAGTTAACATAACTGAATTGCTCCATCAACTTCAGCACAACAAAGCCTACAACAAGTGAAAGAAAAGCAACGAGCACAGCTTCACAAATAAACTGTGCCACCAACTGGTAACGTAGTGCACCCGCTACTTTACGCACACCCACTTCTTTTGAACGGCTCACAGAACGGGCAAGTGTAAGATTGACATAGTTAAATCCGGCAAGCAACAGCAGTCCCAATGCAAAACCGAAGTTGACAGAAAGATCAAGCAACGATTCGACATAAGAGTTACCACGCAGGTCTTCAAAATCAGGCGCCAGTTTATTAATGTTTTGCTTGCGGAAACTGAATGATTCCTTTGCCGAAATAAAAGCAGGTTGCCGGTTCATTTTTCCAGCAACAGCAGTAAGTGCAGCATCAAGATTTTTTTTATTTGCACCTTGCTTTAATAATACATAGGTAAATGCCGACAAGGAATTAGGAAGCGTGTCTTTTTTCAGCCGTTTGTACGTTGCCATTGACAGCATCACATCGCTACGGAAATGTGTATTACGTTTAAATGGTTTCAACACACCTGTTATGGTAAAATCGCCATAATCAGGATGGGTTAATATTTTACCAACAGGATCGCCGTCTCCAAAAAACACCTCTGCCTTTTCCTGTGTAATGACCAGCGTATTTGGTTCAACAGGTCTTGTACCCTTAAGTAATGGAAAACCAAACATGTCGAAAAAAGAAGGCTCCACATAAATACTGTTCAGCTGAATAGTTTTAATACGGCTATTCATTTCCCAGTCAAAATCACGCACAACAAATGTTGCTTTATCAACAGATGGATACCCTTGTTGCAACTGATCGGATAACGAAATGGGCGACAATGCATACTTTGTTTTTGTACCAATGTTATCCGTAACATCTGTAATAACCCTGAATGTGCGTTCCGGATATGGATGGAAATTATCAAACTCAAAAGCACTTTGCACCTGTATTAAACTTAATAAAGCAAAAGGAATAGCAAGCCCTAAACCAAGTATATTAATAAAGGAAAACAATTTATGCTTCCACAAATTCCGCCAGGCTATTTTGAAATAATTGCTGATCATAATGAGTAAGGTTTATTCAGTACGCAATGATTTTACAGGATTTGCAACAGCCGCTTTTATTGCCTGGAAACTGATAGTTGCAACTGCAATTGTAACTGCAGCTATACCAGCTAATACAAATACCCACCAGGAAAGATCAATGCGGTATGCAAAATTCTGTAACCACTTATGCATTGCAAACCATGCAACAGGTATGGCAATAACAAATGCAAGAAATACCAATCGTAAAAAATCCTTCGAGAGTAACTGTGTAATAGAAAATACACTTGCACCTAATACCTTGCGCACACCAATTTCCTTTGTTCTTGATTCAACCGTGTAAGTAGCCAATCCAAATAATCCAAGGCATGCAATAAGAATGGCCCAAACCGATGCTGTTGTGAACAACCTGCTGTACTGCTGTTCTGTAACATACTGCTTATTAAAATTTTCGTCTGCAAAAAAGTACTCAAAAGGATTATTTACAAAATAAGACTTGTACAGTTTCTCCAGCCTGGTCACACTTTCCTGTATCTTATCTGAACTTAAGCGAAGCGTAAAATAAGTGCTGTTGCTTTGCGGATAAAAAATAACAGGATCAATTGCTCTTTGCAAACCTGTGTGATGATAATTCTTTACCACACCTATTATCTGCAGTTTACGTTCATCCCATTGCACTTTTGTATTCAATGCATCTTCAACCGATTTAAAGCCTAATTCTTCGATGGCCTTTTCATTCATCAGCACTTTATCATTATCGTTCCAGTCTATCATGGTTTCGGCCTGGGTAAATGTGCGGCCACCAGCCAAACCAACCTGATATGTATTAAGATACCGGTCATCTATCAACGCAAATGAAAACAATTTCAATTCATCGCCTTTTCTTGATCCGGGTTGGGAAAAACCAGATGTTGAAAAATTATACCCATTGCCGGGTATGGTACCACTCAACGCATAATCTTTTACAAAACTTTCCTGACCGATCATATTCAGGAATGCATTACGACGATCTTTATAAGTACTATCCCTGTCTACTTGCGGCCCACGAATAACCAGCAACTGCTCTGTATTAATTCCAAGATTTTTATTCTGCATGTAATTTAACTGCTGGTAAATAAATGCAGTAACCAATAACAAGCCAATGGAAATGCCAAACTGGAAAACAACCAACGACTTCCGCAACACAACACCCCTTGTTGCTTTAATCAACTTACCTTTTAATGTTTCAACAGGATTGAAACCGGAAAGGCTGTATGCAGTGTACGCACCGGAAAGTAATGACCCAATGACCAGCAACAGCAACCCGATCATCCATGTTTTGGTGTACAACAAAGAAGAAAGTGAAAGTTCTTTTCCTACAATATTATTGAACAAAGGCTGGATAAGTTGTATAGTCAATAAACCCAACGCAAAGCCGATGATGTTTACCAATAATGATTCACCCATGAATTGCATTACCAGCGATTGACGTGATGCACCCACTACTTTACGCACACCCACTTCATTAGCACGCTTTAATGAGTTGGCGGTAGAAAGATTAATGTAATTAAACCATGCTATTGCAAGAATAAGCAAAGCAATGATACCGAGTATATAAACATACCTCAGGTTGCCGCTTGTTTGATAAGTATCGCTGAACGATGAGGCCAAATGTACATTTGCAAAAGGCTGCAACCGAAAAAGAACACCATCTTTATCTTTCTTAAGCTGATCCCTGAGTGTGATCAGTTTTTGTTCCAGTTTTTTTGCATCAACTCCATCGTTAAGCAGGAAATAGGTATTAATGAACTGAGAACTTAGATTATCCAGCTCGGCCCAATCATTACCATTCAGGTTAGCCGGAATACGCAAAGTCTCCAAAGAAAAAACCATATCATACCTGATACCAGAATTTTCGGGCATTTCATAAACACCTTCAACCGTATAGGTTGTTTTACCAAACTGGTTAAACAAAGTGAGCGATTGACCAACAGGATCATCTTTCCCAAAATATTTTTTTACCGCCGCCTGTGATAAGAAAACAACATTTGATTTTTTAAGCGATGCTGCCTGTCCTTCCAGCAATTTGAAACTAAAGAAGTCGAAGAAGTTACCTTCTGCATACCCGATCAATTTTTCTCTGAACGGCTCTGCATTCTCTGTATTACGACGCACAATTCCATCGGCTATTCCCTCATCAAACCTGCAGAAATCTTTTATTTCAGGAAAACTCTCTTTCGCTCTTTTTGCCCAACCGGGTTCTACCTGCGCCCATGTGTTTCCCTTTTTATCTTCGTTCAGTAAGCGGTAGATAGAGGGCAGTTGTTTATGAAATCCATTAATGCTCCTCTCAAAACTGATGTATTGCAGAATTAACAGGAATGCTGCAATACCCATTGCCAACCCGGAAATATTGATGAAGCTATACAGCTTGTTACGCCACAAATTCCTGAAAGCGATTTTAAAATAATATTTAAGCATACAGCATCTTTTATTCTGTTCGTAAGCTTTTTACCGGCTTCGCCAATGCTGCCCTGATGGCCTGGAAGGATACGGTAAGTAATGCCACCAAAACAATACCTGTTGCCACTGCAGCAAACAACCCAACATTTAATCCTGTGCGGTAGGGATAATTCTGCAACCACTTGTTTACTGCAAACCACGAAACCGGAATTGCAATAAGAAGCGAGATAAAAACAAGCTTTAAAAAATCTTTCGACAAAGCGGTTACAATTGCTGATACAGATGCACCCAATACTTTTCGCACACCTATTTCTTTCAAACGCTTTTCAGCAGCAAGTACCGATAAACCAAACAAACCGATGCAGGAAATGAAAATGGTGAGCGCAGCACCGAACAACAGCATCTTTTTCCATTTTGCTTCAGCATCATACTGTCGCTGGTTGCTGATGTCTTTAAATTCATAACTATATGGCTGCATAGGTTGAATGCTCTTGTACACCTTTTCAATGTAAGGCAACACATTTGCAGCTGAGCCTTCTTTAATGCGAACAACTGCAAGATCCAATCCCCACACATCGCCACGAAACACCTGTGGCTGTATTACTTCATTTAAAGAAGCATAATGATAATCTTTTACTACACCCACTACTGTGTACTTTTTCTGATTATACCAGAAGTCGATCACTTCTCCTATCGGTTTTTTCCATCCTGCAGCTTTTACAAATGCTTCGTTTACGATAGCTGAAGAGCTTGTATCGGACGTGAAGGATTCAGAAAAATTACGACCTTGTATCACGGGAATTTTATACACCGGTAAAAACTCCGGATCGATCCAATCGACTGCAAACTCAATTTCCTGCGATCCGTTTATCTTCGCCAGCGTTCGGTTGTTCCCGTTATTACGCACTGCCACCTGTTCAATAGCCGGGTTTTTGAGCAACTCCTGACGAAAAGTGGCAAACTGCTTGTAAGGAATATCAGGGATCGTTAATACATTCTTATCGTTATAACCAAGATCTTTCGAAATAAGAAAATCGAACTGGCGGTACATAACCGTTGTGGCAATAATCAGCAACGTTGCAAGTGAAAACTGTAAAACCACAAGTGATTTTTGTAAATAGTTCTTACCTGATAAGCGAAAGCGATTGTACAATGTTTCCACCGGGTTAAAGCCTGACAGCACAAGTGCCGGGTAAAAGCCAGCCATAAAACCCGTAAGGATAAACAACAGTGCATAACTCAGCACCAGTTTTGCATCAAACAGGTAAGACAATACCAATGCTTTGTTTGAAAGCTGGTTGAAGAAAGGCATCAGCAACTGTGCAATACCCACCGCTATCACAAAAGCTGCCAAACAAATAATATATGACTCGACAAGAAATTGCCAGATCAATTGCCTGCGGTCGCCACCCACTACTTTACGCACACCAATTTCCCGTGCACGTTTTAAAGATCTTGCAATGGTGAGATTAACAAAATTGATACAGGCAATCAACAAAACAAATAATGCGATTCCTGAAAGTATATAAGAGTATGTTGGATTGCTGGCATCTGTCATTCCGTTTGATGCGATGTATTCCTTGTCAAGGTGTATATCAGTATAAGGCTGCAGCATATACACAGCCTTTGCTTTGTAATTATACTTTTCCGCCACCACTTTTGTCATTTCTTTTGAATCAGCAACGTAATACTGCATCATCTTCTTTTCAGTTTGCTTCACATCAGTACCGGGCGTTAATACAACAAATGTGTTGAGGAAGAAATTGAACCAGTTCATCCGGTCTGTCAATTCATCCGGACGCATTTGCATTTTTGTTAACAGCTGAAATTTGATAGAAGAATTCTGCGGGCAGTCTTTTGCAACAGCTGTAACGATGTGCGGTTTAAACTCGCCATTACGTTGCAACTGCAGTGTTTTACCAACAACATCAGCCGATCCAAAAAACTTTTTTGCAACTGTTTCGGTAATCACCACTGCATCGGGTTGCTGCAAGGCTGTTTTTTTATCGCCATGCAATAGTGAAAACTCAAACATGGAAAAAAAGTTACTGTCAACCTTATGTGCTTCCTGCCCTACAACTTCTGAACCTTTTTTGATATTTACATAATCGCCCTGTAAACGTACAAAAGATGCAATCTCTGGCACACCCGAAGCAAATGCCGGTCCGTGAAAACTACCGGTGTTGCCGCTTTTCATCATAATGCTTCCATCGGGCCCCACCTCTTTACATACAATGCGGTAAATATTATTAACGTTGGGAAGGAACCTGTCGTAACTCACTTCATCTTTTGTGTACAACAGGATGAGCATGGCACAGGCCAGCCCCATACTTAACCCGGCAATGTTGATAAACGAATAGATCCTGTTTTTTGCGAGATTGCGTAAAGCTGTTTTAAAATAATTTCTGAACATCGGATGAAAGGTTTATTCGTTGCGTAAACTTTTTACAGGGTTGGTTAATGCAGCTTTTACAGCCTGCAGGCTCACCGTAAGAATGGCAATGATCAAGGCAAGCACAGCAGCAGCGGCAAATACCCACCAGCTGATGTTTACACGATAAGCAAAATTCTGCAACCATTCATTCATGGCCCACCATGCAAGTGGTATGGCAAACACACAGGCGATCAACACCAGTTTCACAAAATCTTTACTGAGCATTTGTACAATACCTGAAACAGATGCACCTAACACTTTACGGATGCCGATCTCTTTGGTGCGTTGCTCTGCCATATATGTTGCTAAACCAAACAAACCAAGACAAGCGATAAGTATGGCGAGAAACGAAAATGAAAATGCTACTTTACCAACACGCTGCTCATCACGGTACATCCTGTCGAATGAATCATCAAGGAAGCTGTATGTAAATGGCATGCCTGGTGCCATTGCTTTGAACTTTGTTTCTACCTGAGCCAGTAAATTTTTCATATCCTTTGTTTCAACACGAAGAGCTGTTGCCCACCTGTTGTGCCCAAGTTGAAAACAAAGCGGACCCACATTTTTCCGCAACGATTCATAGTTGAAGTTTTTCACCACGCCTATAATGGTATAGGCAACCGGGGCTCCATCATCAGTAGAACGATAAAGTTTTTTACCGATAGGATCATCAAGACCAATTAATGCTGCCGTACTCTCATTGATAATTAACCCTGTTGAATCGCTGCCGAATTCCTTGGAGAAATTGCGCCCTTTGATGATCTCCATTCCAAGCGTGGGAACATAATCATAATCAATCCGCCAGTTCTGCATATTAAATCCGTTCTTATCCGTCATCACAGCTTCGGTTGACCATGTGTTATCGTTTCGTGATGAATTTGTCACCGGCAAAAAACCTGCAAATGAGGAAGCTTTTACTCCACTTAGTTTTGCTATTTCTGTTCTGAATGAGCCTGCTGTACTTCCGTTCATAGATGGATTGTCAATAATGAGCACCTGCTCTTTATTAAACCCAATCTTTGTTGTTTGTATATAATTCAGCTGCCTGTAAATAACAATTGTTCCTGTTATGAGCAGAATGGTGGTAAAAAACTGAAACACCACCAGTGAACTACGCAGGCTGCTTTTTGAAAATCCTGTATTGACCTTTCCTTTTAATACAGTGATGGGTTTAAATGATGAAAGGAAGAAAGCCGGGTAACTTCCCGCAAGTAAACCCACTGCAACCGGTAATAATAAAAGGAAAATAAGGAACTGTGGTTTCAGTAAATCAGTAACATGAAATTCTTTCCCGGCAAGATCATTAAACCAACCTAACGCAAGCCATGCGCAAATAATTGCCAGCAACATGGCGATGGAACTTGTAAGTGTTGACTCCGCAAGAAATTGACGTATCAACGATTTTTTTTCTGTCCCTAATACTTTACGGATACCTACTTCCTTTGCACGTGATGCTGAACGTGCAGTGGAAAGATTCATAAAGTTTATGCAGGCAATAAGCAGGATAAACAACGCCACAGCACCAAAGATGTACACATACTGTATACTTCCGTTTACACCCAATTCTACCCTTCTTTCTGAATAAAGGTGAATATCGGTAATGGGCATAATAGAATAGCCCAGCCTGTTACCTGCCTTTTCAAAATCTTTCATGCTTTCAATCTGCATGTACTGTTTTGCCTGTGGCAAAATATATTTGTCAACTACCTGCGTAAAATTTTTCTCAAATTCTTTGTAATCAGTACCCTCCTTCAACACAATATAAGTATGAAAATTATGGCTGAGGAAATTACCAAAGCCATAGTCCACATTATCCATCGACAGAAACATATCGTAAATAAAATGAGAGTTGCGGGGAATATCCTTGATCACTGCTGTTACCTTATACAGTCTTGCTCTTTCATCGTTACACTCCATCATTTTACCCATTGCTGCAGAAACAGAACCGAAATATTTTTTGGCTGTTGATTCTGTAAGAACAACTGTATTGGGTTCATTCAGTGCTGTTTTTAAATTTCCGGTAAGAGCAGAAAACGTAAACACATCAAACAAAGTAGAGTCGGCATAAACTACACGCTCCTCCGTAATGAATTCATTTTCTTTTTTGAACAATTTTGTTCCTTCGCTGGCATAGATCCTTGCAAACTGCTCCACTTGCGGATAATCTTTTTTGAGTGTTGCACCCATTGGGTCAGAGCTTACAGCAAGGCTCATATCGGTGCCGCCAAAACGAATATCGGAATGCACACGATAGATCCGGTTTGCTTTTTCGTGGTAGCGATCGTAGCTTATCTCATCGGTAATGTATAATGCAATGAGGATAAAACAGGCAAGGCCCGATGCCAATCCGATGATATTGATAAGTGAGAAGGTTTTATTCTTAAGTAAATTTCGCCAGGCTATTTTAATATAATTCGTAAACATGAAATAAGGTTTAATGGTTGGCAAACAATTACTGAACAGGTTTATGATTAATGATTGTTACACAAGAATATTTTCTGTAACGGTATGCCCATCGAGCATACGCACAATGCGATGGCTGTACTTAGCATCATGCTCACTATGTGTTACCATAATGATGGTGGTGCCTTGTTCATTCAAATCAGTAAGCAGTTGCATTACTTCATTACCATTCGATGAATCAAGATTACCTGTCGGTTCATCGGCAAGAATAAGTTTTGGTTTATTTACCACAGCACGGGCAACAGCCACACGCTGCTGCTGTCCGCCACTCAACTGCTGTGGATAGTGGTTACGGCGGTGCATGATCTGCATTTTATCCAGAACTTCTTCTACACGCTTCTTCCGTTCATCAGCTTTTATGTTGCAATAAATAAGCGGCAGCTCCACATTTTCATATACAGTTAACTCATCAATGAGGTTAAAACTCTGGAACACAAAACCAATATTTCGTTTACGCAGATCTGCTCTTTTACGTTCTGTAAAACCAGCCACTTCAATTCCGTTGAACATAAAGCTGCCGCCATCAGGATCATCGAGCAAACCAAGGATATTGAGCAGTGTTGATTTGCCGCAACCGCTTGGCCCCATCACCGCAACAAATTCGCCTTCTTTTACTTCCATTGAAAGCTTGTTCAGTGCAACGGTTTCCACCTCCTCCGTGCGATAAAACTTTTCGAGATTAGAGATCTTTATCATTGATAAGAGTTTTTACAATTGAAACATATTTACAGGACCGGGTACAAACATATCCTGCACCGGCTTTTGTATGGGTTGAGCTACTGCCTGGCAGTTCATTTCTTTTACTGCTATTGCCGATGTAATGATAGCTGCAAACAACAGCGCTATTATTGCCGAGAAAAGGAATTGCTTTTTCATGATGTTTATTTCTTTAAGATTAACTCCTGCATATTGCCATAGTTTTCATAGCTGCTGGTAATAACTTTATCGCCCGGCTTTAATCCACTTAAAACTTCATAGTAATCAGGATTCTGACGGCCTAACTGTATATCAACTTTATACGCTATTGTTCCGTTCTCATTTACTTTAAATATCCAGTTGCCACCTGTTTGCTGGTAGAAACCACCTTTGGGAACAAGCACTGCCTGTGTTTCTTCACTCAACGCCAAACGTATTTGTAATGTTTGTCCACGGCGTACAGTTTCAGGCGCTTTATCTGCAAACTCCATATCAACCTGGAAACGTCCATTGGCAACCTGTGTATATACTTTTTTAATTTTCAGCTTATACGTTTTACCTGCAACATCGCAATTACCTTCAAGTCCTGTAAAAATGCGGCTGATATAATGCTCATCAATATCCACCCGCACTTTAAATCCACTCATCACATCAATTTGCCCCAGGCGCTGACCTTTGTTTTTGTTCTCACCAATTTCTGCATCAAGTGAAGTGAGTTGGCCATCAACAGGAGCCCGTACAATCAGGTCGCCAACTTTTTTACGCATCAGTGCAAGCGTGCGTTTCATTTGCTGATAACTTTCGCTCATCTGATCAACCTGCTGCTTCATGCTCGTTGCATCGGTCTTCATGATCTGTTCAGTCAATTTTTTGCGGCGCAGCTGATAATCGTATAAATTCTTACTGCTTTGAAATTCCTGTGAGCCGATCACTTTCTGTTCGTATAATTTTTTGTTGAGATTGTAAATGCGTTCTGCTTCCTTCAATGCATTATCAACATCTGCATCCTGGTTTTGGCGATTGATGGAGTTTTGCTCTGCATTGTTTTTGCTGATCTGCATTTGCGTTAACACATTAAACACCTGTGTTTCCTGGTTGGCCAGTTGCAATTCAAGATCGGTATTGGATAAACGAAGTATCGGTTGGTCTTTTTTCATCATGGCTCCATCTTCCACATATTTTTCTTCCACCCGGCCACCTTCCATAGCATCAAGATAAATAGTAGTAACCGGTAGCACAATACCGTTAACAGGTATAAATTCCTGGAAGGCTCCCTTTTTAATTTCACCTATAGAGATGCGTTCCGTATCAACATTCAATTTTGATTTGCCTGATGTAAAATAAATACTACCTGCAATCAATAATACAATACCTGCAATGCCCGCAATGGTGAGAATGCGCTTGGTATTCCATTTCTTTTTTTCAATAACTCTGTCCATGAAAAACGTTTACCTGAATTTAGTTTTTGCTTATTTTGTTTACGCTTAAAATTACCCCGGTGTTACAAACGGGGTAATTTTTTAAACCAAAGAAATCAATGAGCGAAATAAGGTCGATTCATAACCTATAACATCATGCCAACAGGATAAACAGCTGGTTCTCAGATATTTTATAATAGCGTCTGTTAAAAAGTGTACGGTTTCGATACAGCAAGTGTACGGTTTTGATACAGTTATATACCTGCCCTAATTTTATTCAGATTTAGTTGTCAATGCTTTATGAATATGGTAAAATTGTGGCGGTGAAAAAAGAAACCCTTTTCACTATTCTCATTTAAACACAAAAATGAATTTAAAAAACGCCAGCGTACTGATTATTGACGATGACACGGATGTGCTCACAGCTGTGCGGCTGTTATTAAAAACAGAAGCCAAAGACGTAACTACGGAAAAGAACCCGGAGAATATCCGTCACCTGCTTGCCAAACAACGGTTTGATGTGATACTGCTGGATATGAATTACAACAGTACCATCCACACCGGCAACGAAGGTATTTACTGGCTCAAGAAGATCAGGGAAATTACGCAAGATCCTGCAGTGATCATGATCACCGCTTATGGCGATATTGATCTTGCTGTGCGGTCATTAAAAGAAGGTGCTGCCGATTTTGTAATCAAACCATGGCACAACGAAAAACTGATCACCACCATTCGTGAATCGCTGCAGAAAAAAGAAAGCAACAGATCAGCTGCAGGTGCAGTTTCAACATCCAACTCAGCAAGTAAAATTTTTGTGGGCGAGAGTACTGCCATGAAAGATATTTTTCTGAAGATTGATAAGATAGCACCCACTGATGCCAATGTGTTGATCCTTGGTGAGAACGGTACAGGGAAAGATCTTGTGGCGCATGCTGTTCACCAACAATCACTTCGTGCAAACAAACCTTTCATAAAAGTGGATGCCGGGGCATTAACAGAAACATTGTTTGAAAGCGAATTGTTTGGTCATAAAAAAGGAGCATTTACTGATGCACGTGAAGAACGCATCGGCCGCTTTGAAGCTGCAAATGGCGGCACTTTATTTTTAGATGAGATCGGTAACATCAGTTTACAACAGCAGGCAAAATTATTATCCGCATTACAGAACAGGCAGATCATTAAGCTGGGCAGTAACGAACCTGTATCGGTTGATATCCGGCTCATCTGCGCCACCAATCTTCCATTGTCAGAACTGGCAAATGAAAACCGTTTCCGGAAAGATCTGGTGTACCGCATTAACACGGTTGAAATTATGCTGCCGCCTTTGCGTAAACGAAAAGAAGATATTCCGTTACTTGCGCAGCATTATGTAACCATTTATGCTGAGAAATATATTAAACCCAATATCCGCTTAGATAAAAAAGCAATTGATAAATTAACTGAACATCCTTTTCCCGGTAATGTGCGTGAGCTGCAATACAGCATTGAACGTGCAGTGATCATGACGGAAGGCGATACGCTCTCAGCCAACGATCTAATTTTTTCGCCTATTGAAACAGCAAGACTGGAAGCTACAGAAGAAGAACAGGATCTGAAGTTAAGCAGCATGGAAAAAAATACCATCCTGCGTGTAATTGAAAAACATAACGGCAACATCACCAAAGCTGCAAAGGAATTAGGTTTAACAAGAACGGCTTTGTACAGGAGGTTAACAAAGTATGACATTTAAACGATACGAATGGCGATTAGTAATTCGGTTGCTGCTGTTGTTTGCAGTGCTGTTTGCTGCTGCATGGTTGATCCTGAAAAATTATTTTCTGTATGCCGGTTTTCTTACTCCTGTACTGGCCTACCAGTTTTATGATCTTTACCAGCTACTGAAAAAAGCACAGGATGAAGTAAAGGAATTTGCTGAAGCCATTCACTACCGTGATTTTTCAAGATATTTTAATGTAAAACAAGCCCCTGCCGAACTGCAACCTTTGCGTGAAGGGTTTAATGAGATCAACAGCACTTTTAAAATCATCAGCCGTGAAAAAGAAACACAGTATGTGTACCTGCAAAAAATTCTTGAACTGGTTGATACAGGCATTCTTTCTTACCGCACAGACAACGGAGAAATTGTATGGATGAATGAATCGTTTAAACGCATGATGGGCATTCCCTATCTTAAAACTATTCATTCGCTGGAGAAAAGAGATGAACAGTTGTACAAAGAAGCCATCGCCATTAAAACAGGCGAAAGCAAACTGGCAACTGCTACAACCGAAAAAACAAGTTTTAAAATACTGCTTTCTGCCACCGCTTTTCAAACAGAAGAGCAAACGTTTAAACTCATTGCCTTTCAAAACGTGAATGAAGCATTGGATGAAACGGAAGCAGAAGCATGGCGAAAATTATTGAGTGTAATGACGCATGAGATCATGAACTCTGTTGCACCTATTTCATCACTGGCTGAAACCTTAAAGAACAGGTTGCAGCAAAGTGTAGAGCATTTGCAGAATAAAGAAGGATCGGTTGATGATCTAGCATTGGGCATTGAAACGATACAACGCAGAAGCGAAGGCTTACTGAAGTTTGCTGAGACCTACCGCAACCTGAACAAGATCACAACCCTCAACAGCAAGAAAATACTGGTGCGTGATCTTTTTGAAAACCTAAATCAATTGATGCAACCAACGCTTGAACAAAAAGAAATTGAGCTGGATATTATTTTGAAAGACCCCGCCATAACATTGGTTGCCGATGTCAATTTGCTGGAGCAGGTCTTGATCAACTTACTGGTGAATGCCATTGAGGCCGTAAAAGATAAGCCTGAACCACAGATCATACTCACCGCCAGCACCACTTCTTCAGGAAAAACAGTCATTAAGGTATCAGATAACGGCAGCGGTATGTCGGCTGAAATTTTAGATAAGATCTTGAGCCCGGTCTTCAGCACAAGAAAAAACGGGAGTGGCATTGGACTGAGTTTATGTAAACAGATCATGTTATTGCACAAAGGAAATATCCGTGTGCAAAGCAAGGAAGGCGAAGGCAGCTCCTTCCTGCTTGTATTTTAATTCTTTAGCCGTAATTGTAAGCTGCACGACTTTTTTATTTTATTGATGCAGGTAGCTTTGTTGAAATAATTAAATAATGAAACAGTTCCTAATACTGATCGCAATTTCAGTATCCTTTGCCATACAGTTAACTGCACAGCAAAAACCGGTCTTCAGTAAAAACAATATTGCTGTTAATGGATATGATGTGGTGGCTTACTTTACACAAAGCAATGCAATAAAAGGAGTTGAAGAATATGCTGTGTACTGGAAAGAAACCAAATGGCTTTTTTCTACTGCTTCGCACGCAGCGCTGTTCAAAGAAAACCCTGAAAAATATACTCCGCAATACGGCGGTTATTGTGCGTATGGTTGCTCACGTGGTTACAAAGCAAAAACAGAACCGGAGGCTTGGAGTATTGTTAACGGTAAACTTTATCTTAACTACAACCTGCAGGTAAGAGATGCCTGGAAAAAGGATATAGATAATTACATTAAGAAAGCAAATGCCAACTGGCCTGCCATCGAAAATAACTGAAGCTGCGTTTGTTAACATTCAGTTCATGAACAACCTGCATCTTCGCAAAAAAGTTTCTTGCATTTACCTTCCTCTTCTTCATTCGGAAAAGATTTTTTATGGGGTGTAGCTATTGCAGCTGCACAAAACGAAGGTGCCTGGAATGTGGATGGCCGTGGTGCATCTATCTGGGATGTGTTTGCACGCAGGCAGGGAAAAATAAAAGGCAGTGCAAAGCCAACCGACAATTGCGATTTCTATCACCGTTACAAAGATGATCTGTTACTGGTGAAAGCACTTGGCTTTAACGTATTCCGTTTTTCTTTTTCATGGAGCAGAATATTTCCTGAAGGCACAGGCAAAGTAAACAAAGAGGGTGTTGCGTTTTACCATCGTTTGATTGATGAATGCCTGCAACTTGGCTTAACTCCATTTGCAACACTTTATCATTGGGATCTTCCACAGGCATTACAAAAAGAAGGCGGCTGGGTAAGTGTACATATGCAAAAATGGTTTTCACGCTATGCTACATTTTGTGCAGAAGAATTTGGTGATAAAGTAAAACACTGGATCATCCTGAACGAACCAATGGGTTTTACCTCGCTTGGTTATATGCTGGGTAAACATGCACCGGGCAAAACCGGTCTTGAAAACTTTTTTCCTGCTATTCACAATGCCGTGCTTGCACAAGCTGAAGGAGGAAGAATTGTACGAAAGCATGTTCGTAATGCAACCATCGGTACAAGTTTTTCATGCAGCGAAGTCATTCCTTTTTCGAATAAAAGAGAAGATACAGACGCTGCTAAACGTTTAGATATTCTGCTGAACCGCTTATTCATTGAACCAACGTTGGGCCGCAATTATCCAAACGAAGATTTTGCCTTGATTGATAAGCTGCATCTGAAAACAAAAGCATGGCGCTATACCGACCGCATGCAGTTTGATTTTGATTTTATTGGTTTACAGAATTATTTCTCGGTTACTGTAAAACACAATGCACTCATTCCTTACGTGCAGGCAAGTGAAGTATCGGCAAAAACGAGAAAAGCACCGCATACAGCTTTAGGTTGGGAAATAAATCCCGATTCTTTTTACCGGCTACTGAAACGCTACTGGAATTACGGCAGTGTAAAATCGATTATTGTCAGTGAAAATGGCGCCTATTTTAAAGATGCTATAAAGAATGGTGCTGTACACGATGCAGAACGCATTAACTACTTCAAACAATATCTCTCTGCTGTGTACAAAGCCAAGCAGGAAGGCGTAAAGATCAATGGCTACCTTGCATGGACCCTCATGGATAATTTTGAATGGAGCGAAGGATTTAATGCAAGGTTTGGTTTGATTCATGTTGATTTTAAGACACAACTACGCACGATAAAAGACAGTGGTTACTGGTGGAGAGATTTTTTGTTGCAGAAATAAAAAGAGCATCGTTTGATGCTCCTTTCTTTATTGTTTCAGATATTTCTTCCTCATCTCATCATACAACAGCAAATACTGATTTGATTGACCATCGTTATCAAAAAACTTTTCCCAGGTGCTGAGTGGTTCCCAAATACAGGTGCCCTTTCCTTTTCCGTTGGGTAAACCAAAGGTGATTCTGTTCACTTCTTCTTTCAATGCGGAGTATTCAACCACAATGACATCTTTGTTATAACGGCGAACAAGATCGTTGAGATTATTCTCCAGGTCGGCTAATGTACCATGCCACTTTGGATAATACGATTGGCCGATGACATCAAAATGCACACCACGTGCAAGCATATTATCAATAAAGAAAACCGATTCGTTGTTTTGTCCGCCCAACGCTACATGCAACATCATTTGTGTTTTCGGTTCAACCGCTTTTACTGCAGCTGTACCTGCACAAAGCAGTTGCGCCAGCTGATCCATATTGCTTACATTGCCATCGGGCCATACAATACCATGATTGATCTCGTTACCCACCTGCACCATGTCTGGTGTTGTACCTTGTGCTTTCAATTCTTCCATTACCATCTTGGTATAATCGTACAAGGCTTTCTTTAATTCTTCAAACGAAAGATTTTTCCATGCAGCTGGTTTGTATTGCTTACCGGGATCGGCCCAGTAATCGCTGTAATGAAAATCGAGTAATAATTTTAAACCGGCTGCTTTTACACGCTTCGCCATTTGCTTGGTGTAATCCAGATTGCAGAATCCTTTCTTGGGTGAATAACCACTGTCCTGTGCAGGATCATGAAAGATGCGCAGGCGCACATAGTTAATGCCATGCTCTTTGATGATCTCTATTGCATCTTTGGTTACACCTTTATCAGAGAATTTTATTCCCTTTGCTTCCAGTTCGGGTAAGAACGAAATATCAGCACCGAGCATCTGATCAACTACTCTTGGCTTTGCAGCTTCCCCTTTCAGTTTATACTTTTCATCAATGGTAATCGTTGCTGCTTTTACCGGATCAACTGTAATCACATCTGTAGAACCGGTAAATAAATTTCTTGCACTTGCTTCTACTTTAAAAATACCCGGCCTTGTTCCCGACTGAATAATCACCTGGCATTTACCATTGAACAAACTGCGTTGCCACAAACCATCTGCACATTTATCTGCTTCATGACTGCTGGGATCGCCATTGCCTACACCAATAATTTTTGCATCGCCTTCCACTTTAAAATAGATCATGTTGTTGGCATCAGGAACTTCTCTTCCTTCACGATCAACAACAGAAACATTCATCACTGTTGCATCTTTACCATCAGCAAGCATTGTTGTTTTGTACGGCGTTAATACTACTTCAACAGGAACGCCTGTTGTTTCAACCTTACTTGTTATGCGTCTGCCATTTTTAAATGCAACAGCTTCCAGTTTGCCCGGTTCAAATTCCACTTTCCATTGCAGGTGACCGTTACGTGGCATATCCTTCTTGCCTAAACTTTTTCCATTGAGGAACAGTTCTACATTATCTGCATTACTGTTCACCCACACATCAATTTGTTTTTTCGGTTGTCCCCACTCGTTCCGATGATTCCAGTGCGGAGAAATATGCAATACATCTTTATCCGTCCACCAGCTTTGATAGTAGTAATAAATATTTTTCGG
>NZ_CAMLGT010000032.1 GCF_946479605.1 uncultured Lacibacter sp. | reverse complement strand
TTACGAAATAAGTGAAGAACAACGTTTGGTAAGCTTCGAAGATGATTTGAAGATTTACAAGCTCACGAAGTTCATCAAAACAAACCAAAGCACTTGTATTAACCTGAAGCCTTGCGTGAAGAAAGGCCAGGCAGTAAAAGAAGGCGACTTCCTTACTGAAGGTTATGCGGTGAAAGATGGTGAATTGGCGTTGGGCCGTAACCTGAAAGTGGCGTTCATGCCTTGGAAAGGTTACAACTTCGAGGATGCGATCGTTATCAACGAAAAAGTAGTTAAAGAAGATCTCTTTACTTCTGTACACGTTGAAGAATACGAACTGGAAGTGCGTGATACTAAACTTGGTGAAGAAGAATTAACGCCAGATATTCCAAACGTAAGTGAGGAAGCAACAAAAGACCTGGATCAAAACGGTATCATCCGTATTGGAGCAGCGATCAAAGAAGGCGATATCCTTATTGGTAAAATCACTCCAAAAGGTGAAAGCGACCCAACTCCTGAAGAGAAGTTGTTACGTGCCATCTTTGGTGATAAAGCAGGTGATGCAAAAGATGCTTCACTGAAGGCTCCAAGTGGTACTGAAGGTGTGGTAATTGATAAGAAACTCTTCCAACGTGCCAAGAAAGATAAGAATGGAAAGATCCGTGAAAAAGCATTGCTGGAAAAAGTTGAAAAGATCCACGAAAAGAATACAACCGATTTACTGGATGTATTGCTGAGCAAATTGTTATCGCTCCTGCAAACAAAAACATCTGCAGGTGTTAACAATAACTTCGGCGAATCATTAATTGGTAAAGGCGCTAAGTTTAACCAGAAGAACCTTGCAGGTATCGACTATGCAAACGTTAATCCTTTAGGTTGGACAGGTGATCCTGTAACTGACGAATGGATCAACCAATTGTTACACAACTACAACATCAAGTATAACGAAGAACTCGGCCGTTACAAGCGTGAGAAATTCAACATCTCTATTGGTGATGAATTACCAGCCGGTGTATTGAAACTTGCGAAAGTTTATTTAGCTGTTAAGCGTAAACTGAAAGTGGGTGATAAGATGGCGGGTCGTCACGGTAACAAAGGTATCGTTGCCAAGATCGTTCGCCAGGAAGATATGCCGTTCCTCGAAGATGGTACTCCTGTTGATATTGTATTGAACCCGCTTGGTGTACCTAGCCGTATGAACCTTGGACAGATTTACGAAACTGTACTTGGTTGGGCTGGTGAAAAATTAGGCGTGAAGTTCGCTACACCGATCTTCGATGGTGCTACAGTAGAAGAAATTGCCGGACATATTTCAGAAGCGGGTTTACCAACCTTCGGTCATACATTCCTTTACGATGGTGAAACAGGTGAGCGCTTCCACCAGAAAGCTACAGTTGGTATCATTTACATGATCAAACTGCACCACATGGTTGATGATAAGATGCACGCCCGTTCGATCGGACCATACAGCTTAATTACACAACAACCGTTGGGTGGTAAGGCACAGTTCGGTGGTCAGCGTTTTGGTGAAATGGAGGTGTGGGCATTGGAAGCTTATGGTGCTTCTAACATCCTGCAGGAATTACTTACAATCAAATCAGATGACATCATGGGTCGTGCAAAAACTTATGAGGCCATCGTTAAAGGCGATAACGTTCCGAGACCGGGCGTTCCTGAATCATTCAATGTATTGGTTCATGAATTAAGAGGCTTGGGCTTAGACCTGAAATTTGAAGAATAATTCCGGTTACCGGTTACCAGTTAATGGTTACCGGTTTCCTGTTGTTCCGGCGAACAGTTGAAGTACAATAGCCGGGATGAAGCAAAACGTACTTCGTAAATCTAAAATCGAAAATTAAAATATGGCATTCAGAAAAGACAACCGTCAGAGGCCAACGTTTTCAAAGATCACCATTGGTCTGGCATCTCCTGATACAATCCTGGAGCGTAGCTTTGGTGAAGTATTAAAGCCGGAAACAATCAACTATCGTACATACAAACCAGAACGTGATGGTTTGTTCTGCGAAAGAATTTTCGGACCAGTAAAAGATTTCGAATGTGCCTGCGGTAAGTACAAGCGTATCCGTTACAAGGGTATTGTGTGCGACCGTTGTGGTGTGGAAGTAACAGAAAAGAAAGTACGTCGTGAGCGTATGGGCCACATCAAACTGGTGGTGCCTGTAGTACATATCTGGTACTTTAAATCTTTGCCTAACAAAATCGGTTACCTGTTAGGTGTAAGCTCTAAGAAATTAGAAACAATCGTTTATTATGAGCGCTATGTGGTTATTCAACCAGGCGTAAAAGAAAATATGGCAATGGGTGATCTTCTTACTGAAGAAGAATACCTTGATCTGCTGGATACATTGCCAAAAGATAACCAGTACCTGCCCGATGAAGATCCGCAGAAATTCATTGCGAAAATGGGTGCTGAAGCAGTACATGATATGTTGGCTCGTATCGATCTCGATCAGTTGAGCTACGATCTGCGTAATGCTGCTGCAACAGAAACTTCACAGCAACGTCGTGCAGATGCCTTGAAGCGTTTGAGCGTTGTAGAAGCTTTCCGTGATGCTAACCAGCGTATCACCAACCGTCCAGAATGGATGGTGATGCAATACATCCCCGTTATTCCGCCGGAACTGCGTCCGCTTGTTCCCCTGGATGGTTGTCGTTTCGCATCATCTTATCTGAATGAATTATATCGTCGTGTAATTATACGTAACTACCGTTTGAAGCGTCTCCTCGAGATTAAAGCTCCTGAGGTAATCCTGCGTAACGAAAAACGTATGTTACAGGAAGCGATCGATTCATTGTTCGACAACAGCCGTAAATCAAATGCGGTGAAAGCTGAAGGTGGTCGTGCATTGAAATCGTTGAGTGATGTATTGAAAGGTAAACAAGGTCGTTTCCGTCAGAACTTGCTTGGTAAGCGTGTTGACTATTCTGGTCGTTCGGTTATCGTTGTAGGTCCTGAAATGAAACTGCACGAATGTGGTTTACCAAAAGATATGGCTGCTGAATTGTTTAAACCATTCATCATCCGCAAACTGATCGAAAGAGGTATCGTAAAAACAGTGAAGTCTGCACGTAAACTGGTAGACAAGAAAGAAGCTGTAGTTTGGGATATCCTTGAAAATATTTTGAAAGGTCACCCGATCATGTTGAACCGTGCCCCCACGCTTCACCGTTTGTCGATCCAGGCCTTCCAACCAAAATTGATTGAAGGTAAAGCCATTCAACTTCACCCGCTCGTGTGTTCTGCGTTCAACGCCGATTTCGATGGTGATCAGATGGCGGTACACGTTCCGTTAAGCAATGCTGCTGTATTGGAAGCTCAGTTATTGATGCTTGCATCGCACAACATCCTTAACCCGCAGAACGGACAACCAATTACCCTTCCTTCACAGGACATGGTACTCGGTCTGTATTACATTTCTAAAGGAAAGAAAACAACGGATACTGAAATTGTAAAAGGTCAAGGTAAAGCTTTCTATTCTGCAGAAGAAGTGATCATTGCTTACAACGAAAAGCAGGTTGATCTTCATGCATGGATCAAAGTAAAGACCAATGTTCGTAATGCAAATGGCGAACTGGAATTTAAACTGATCGAAACAACGGTAGGTCGTGTCATCTTTAACCAGTTTGTACCGAAAGAAGTTGGTTTCGTAAATGCCTTATTAACGAAGAAAAACCTTCGTGAAATTATTGGCGATATTATCGAAATCACCAACGTTCCTAAAACAGCGAAGTTCCTTGATGATATTAAAACACTCGGTTTCCGCACTGCCTTCCAGGGTGGTCTGTCGTTCAACATTAACGACTTGATCATTCCTGAAATCAAAGCTGAACTCGTAGAAAACGCACAAGGTGAAGTAAACGAAGTTTGGGACAGCTATAACATGGGTCTTATCACCAACAACGAACGTTACAACCAGATCATCGATATCTGGAGCCGTGTAGATACACGTGTAACGGAAACGTTGATCCGTGAAATGGCTTCTGATAAGCAAGGTTTCAACTCGGTGTACATGATGCTTGATTCAGGTGCACGTGGTAGTAAGCAGCAGGTAAAACAGCTCGCTGGTATCCGTGGTCTGATGGCGAAACCACGTAAGAGTGGTTCTACAGGAAGCGAGATCATCGAAAACCCTGTATTGAGCAACTTTAAAGATGGCTTGAGCGTATTGGATTACTTTATCTCTACGCACGGTGCCCGTAAAGGTCTTGCCGATACGGCCTTGAAAACAGCCGATGCCGGTTACTTAACCCGTCGTTTGGTTGACGTTGCACAAGACGTTGTAATTAACGATGAGGATTGCGGTACACTGCGTGGTATTGCTACAAGTGCATTAAAAGATAACGAAGATATTATTGAGCCATTGAGCGATCGTATTGAAGGACGTACATCATTACACGATGTGTACGATCCGCAATCGGAGCAACTAATTGTGGGCGCAGGCGAGCAGATTTCTGCAGCAATTGCAAGAAAAATTGAAGATGCCGGTATTGAAACAGTTGAGATACGTTCTGTATTGACTTGCGAAAGCAAACGTGGTGTGTGTGTAAGATGTTATGGCCGTAACCTTGCAACCGGTGCTACTGCACAGAAAGGTGATGCCGTGGGCATCATCGCTGCACAGTCAATTGGTGAGCCTGGTACACAGCTTACACTTCGTACCTTCCACGTGGGTGGTGTTGCGGGTTCTGCATCAGTAGAATCTTCATTGCCTGCTAAGTTTGATGGTACGATCCAGTTCGATGGTTTACGTACTGTAACTGCTACCAACAACGAAGGTGAGAAAGTGCAGATGGTAATCGGTCGTACAGGTGAGGTGCGTATCATGGATGTGAAGAATGATCGTCTTCTGATCACAAACAACATTCCTTACGGTGCTACACTTACAGTGAAAGATGGTCAGCAAATCAAGAAAGGTGATCCGATCTGTACATGGGATCCGTTCAACAACGTTGTAATTGCTGAGATCGCCGGTACAATCAAATTCGAAAACATCATCGACGGTATTACCTTCCGTGAAGAAGCGGATGAACAAACAGGTCACCGTGAGAAAGTGGTTATCGAAACAAAAGATAAAACAAAGATCCCTGCATTGCTCGTTGAAGGCAAAGAGATCAAATCGTACAACTTACCTGTTGGTTCACACATTGTGATCGAAGAAGGTGAAGAAGTAGTTGCCGGTCAGGTGTTGGTGAAAATCCCACGTGTGCTTGGTAAGCTCCGTGATATCACAGGTGGTCTTCCACGTGTAACTGAATTGTTTGAAGCACGTAACCCTGGTAACCCTGCTATCGTTTCTGAAATTGATGGTGTGGTTGCGTTCGGTAACATCAAACGTGGTAACCGTGAGATCATCGTAACAAGTAAAGATGATGTAACCAAGAAATATCTTGTTCCTCTTACCCGTCAGATCCTTGCTCAGGAAGGTGACTTCATTAAAGCAGGTGCTCCGTTGAGTGATGGTCAGATCGCTCCTGGTGATATCCTCACCATCAAAGGTCCGTTCGCAGTACAGGAGTACGTAGTGAATGAGATCCAGGAGGTTTATCGTTTACAGGGTGTGAAGATCAACGACAAGCATATTGAAACAATCGTACGCCAGATGATGAAGAAAGTTGAGATCATTGACGCTGGTGATACGAAGTTCCTTGAAGAAGATCTGGTTGATCGTTTCGAATTCAACGAAGAGAACGATCGCATCTTTGATAAGAAAGTGGTGACAGAACCTGGTGACAGCAATAAGTTCCGTCCGGGACAAATTGTTACACTCCGTGAGTTCCGTGAAGAGAACAGCTTACTCCGCCGTGCAGATAAGAAGCTGGTAGAAGTAAGAGATGCACATCCTGCAACAGCACAACCGGTATTGCTTGGTATCACCAAAGCATCACTGGGTGTACAAAGCTGGATCTCAGCTGCATCGTTCCAGGAAACAACGAAAGTGTTGAGCACTGCTGCAATTGAAGGTAAAACGGATGATTTATTAGGTTTGAAAGAGAACGTAATCACCGGTCACCCGATCCCTGCAGGTACAGGTTTGCGTGAATTCGAAAACATGATCGTTGGCAGTAAAGAAGAGTATGAATTACTCCTCACTACCAAAGAAGCCATGAGTTTTGATGATGAAGAGTAAGTAATCGCTGAATGATAATGAAAAGTCCTCCGGTAACGGGGGACTTTTTTTAAGTACGAAATGAGAACAACGAGGTACGAAAAGAGGCAAGATGTACAAATGAGGCTTTGTTATTAATTCAGTGGTTGACTTGTTTTTTGGATTTTGGGTTTTCCCTCTTGTGTCTTGGGTTTGCTTTCTTGTTTCTTGAGCCTTCCCTTGTTAACGCTTTCTTAAAAACAACTTCGTTTTTTTACACTCAACCGAAATCCTTTACTTTGCCCACCTAGTTATGAAAAGTTTACAAAGTATTTTATTGTGGGTAGTAGCAGCGGCAGTAGCTGTGTTGTACGTATTACATTTCAGTGGTAATAAAAAAACCGGTGAAACAAAAAATGCAGCGGTGAAGAAGGATAGTACTGATGATGGTATGCCGCAACATATCCGTGTTGCTTATATAGACCTTGATACAGTGCAGAAGTACTATGAGTTCTTTAAATTAAAGAATGACGAACTGGAACGTGAAAAGAACCGTTTTGATAACCAGATACAAGGCGAGTTGAATAAACTGGAGCGTGACCGTGTTGAGTTCCTCAAAAAAGGACAAGCGATTACCCAACTGGAAGCGGAAAAGTTTCAACAGGAATACCAGACACGTTATCAGCAAATAGGTCAGCGCCAGCAAAGCCTGCAGGGTCAGCACATGGAAAACCAGGCAAAGGCAATTGACGATATTCAAAAACGAATTAACGAGTACCTGAAAACGTATAACGAAACAGGTAAGTATAATTTCATCTTCTCTACACAGGAAGGAAACCCTACGTTGTATTATAAGGATACAGCGTTCAATATCACTTCTGAAGTGATCAAAGGCCTTAACGAAGCCTACAAACAGGCCAAGAAGCAGTAAGCATTTTGCGAAAGAATTAATCCTTATCTTCCGTTTCATTATTTTGAAACGAAACCTCTGCTATGTCTGCAACACAACAGGAATTTAAACCAACCTTAAGTTTACTTGATGCCACCATGATTGTGGCTGGCTCCATGATCGGCTCCGGTATTTTTATTGTGAGCGCTGATATTACACGTAATGTTGGCAGCGCCGGCTGGCTTTTATTTGTTTGGCTCATTACGGGCTTTATGACATTAACAGCTGCATTGAGTTATGGTGAGCTGAGTGCCATGTTTCCCAAAGCAGGCGGACAATATGTTTACCTGAAAGAAGCATTTAATAAACTTGCAGGCTTTCTTTATGGCTGGAGTTTCTTTACCGTTATCCAAACAGCAACCATTGCAGCGGTAGGCGTTGCCTTCTCAAAATTCACCGGTTATTTTATTCCTGCACTTGATATTAAAGATGAGAATATTCTTTTTCAATTAGGCGTCTTCAAATTATATCCTGCACAGCTTGTTTCCATTGCAGTCATCGCATTGCTTACATACATCAATACAAGAGGAATTCAGGGCGGCAAGATCATTCAAACCATTTTCACCATCACCAAACTCGTTTCATTGTTTGGCTTGATCGTGTTTGGTTTGTTATTAGCTGCGAAAGCAGATGTGTGGAATGCCAACTGGGAAAATGCCTGGCAAATGAGTAAGATACAGGAAGGCGGAATGATTGCAGGTATTGCAGGCAGTGCAGTATTAGGTGCCATTGCAGCATCAATGACGGGTTCTATCTTCAGCAGCGATGCATGGAACAACGTAACATTTATTGCAGGTGAAATTAAAAATCCAAAACGGAATATCGGCTTAAGTCTATTCCTCGGCACGCTCATTGTAACCATCATTTATATTGCTGCAAATATTATGTACATCAGCGTACTGCCGTTGAATGGTGGTGAGCAGAGTATTGCGTTTGCCAAGCAGGATCGTGTAGCTGTAGCAGCTGCTAATGAAATATTCGGCAGTATCGGGACTTATGTTATTGCTGTTATGATCATGATCTCAACATTCGGTTGTATCAATGGTCTTGTATTATCGGGTGCAAGAGTATATTACACGATGGCGCAGGATGGATTATTTTTTAAACAGGCCGGAACACTTAATGAAAATGCTGTGCCGCAGTGGGCTTTATGGGCACAATGTGTGTGGGCTTCTTTCTTATGCTTAAGCGGACAATATGGTGATCTGCTCGATATGATCTCGTTTGTAGTGGTATTGTTCTATGTACTCACCATCATCGGCATATTTGTATTGCGTGCAAAACGTCCGGATCTTGAGCGGCCTTACAAAGCATTTGCTTATCCTGTTCTGCCTGTTATTTATATTATTCTCGGGCTCACATTTTGTTTCTTCCTGATCATTATGAAACCTTTGTATGCAGGCATTGGACTGGGCATTGTTTTGTTAGGTATTCCTGTTTATTATATTGCAGTTGCAAATCAAAAGAAGACAGCGTAATATGAGTGAATTGAAGTTTGATGAATTGTTTCAGCAGTTTACACGCATTAAAGTGGCTGTGATAGGTGATGTGATGCTTGATACATATATGTGGGGGCATGTGGAACGTATTTCTCCTGAAGCGCCTGTGCCAATTGTTGCACTGGATAAAACAGAATACAGAGTAGGAGGTGCATCAAATGTGGCATTGAATATTGCATCATTAGGTGCATCTGTATCTATACTGAGTGTGATTGGAAATGATGATGATGGTGCAAAATTGCGTGGGCTTCTTGCAGAACAGCAGATCAAAACAGATTTTTTACTTAGCAGTGCCAAACGAACGACAACAAGTAAAACACGCATCATCAGCCGTAACCAGCAGATGATGCGCCTGGATAAAGAAGTAGCAACCGATCTTGGTTATGAAGATGAAAACAGGTTGATACTGGCGCTGCAAACTTATATTGCCCAGGACAAACCCGATGTAGTCATCTTTGAAGATTACAACAAAGGTGTGCTTACAGAGCTGGTGATTGAAAAAGCAATTGCTCTTTGCAAACATCATGGCATTACCACAACTGTTGATCCAAAGCGAAAGAATTTTTTTGCATACAAGTCAGTAGATGTTTTCAAGCCAAATCTGAAAGAAGTAAAAGATGCACTGAACCTGATGGTTGAAACAGTGAACGAAGAATCGCTTGGCCATATTCATGAAGAGCTGAAAGAACAACTTCAACATCATATTTCGTTTATCACTCTTTCGGAGAAAGGTGTGTTTTATCAGAATGAGCAAACAGCTGCTGTTATTCCTTCGCACCTGCGCAGTATTGCCGATGTAAGTGGTGCTGGTGATACAGTAATAGCAGTAGCATCATTGGTATATGCAGCCACAAAAGACGTGGCGCTAATGGCTGAAGTGGCAAACATAGCCGGTGGCCTTGTTTGTGAGGAAGTGGGTACCGCAGCAATAAAACGTGAGCGCTTGCTGCAGGAGTGTAAATTGTTATTGAAGTAGTATGAATGATTTCTCCATTGCTATACATGGTGGTGCGGGTACAATTCTAAGATCGGACCTCACGCCGGAGCTTGAAGCAGCCTATAAAAAAGGTCTTGCAGAGGCGTTGGCTTGTGGCTATGATATTTTACAAAAAGGTGGCGCCGCTATTGATGCAGTAGCTGCAGCCGTTATTTCTCTTGAAGATTGTATTCTCTTTAATGCAGGTAAAGGATCTGTATTTACAAAAACCGGTGCACATGAAATGGATGCAGCCATAATGGATGGCGCTTCATTGGCTGCAGGTGCTGCGGCCGGTGTGCATAGTGTGAAGAATCCTGTGCTGCTTGCAAAAGCAATCATGGAAAAAAGTGAACATGTAATGCTAAGCGGTGAAGGTGCATTGCAGTTTGCTAAACAGCAGCAATTACAACTGGAGAGCGAAGATTATTTCTTTTCTCAGTTCCGTTACGATCAGTGGCAGCTGGTAAAGAATGAAAGCGGAACATCACTTGATCATAATATACAGGTGGAGAAAAAATTCGGAACTGTAGGTGCAGTGGCTTGCGATGCAAAAGGAAATCTTGCCGCTGCTACAAGCACAGGCGGTATGACCAATAAAAACTTTAACCGTATTGGCGACAGTCCTGTTATTGGTGCAGGAACTTATGCTAATAATCAAACATGTGCTGTGTCATGCACAGGACATGGTGAATTATTTCTGCGTGCTGTAGCAGCGTATGATGTAAGTTGTTTAATGGAATACAAAGGACTTGATCTGCAGCAGGCAATGAAACTTGTTACACTTGATAAATTAGCAAAAATAAATGGCGAAGGCGGGATGATTGGTGTGGATGCAAAAGGTAACACCTCCATGATCTTTAACAGCGAAGGCATGTACCGGGCCATGCAAAACAGTAAAGGCGAAAAAGAGATCGCTATTTACAGGTAAAAAACTCTCTCTTATCTTTGAAGCTATGCAAACATATGTTGTAATTGTGGCCGGTGGTTCCGGTAAACGAATGGGGTCAGTTCTTCCAAAGCAGTTTCTTCTCTTAAAGAATAAACCTGTTTTATACTATACAATTGATGCATTTTTAAAAGCATTACCCGATTGTAAAGTGATTGTGGTGCTGCCCGAAGAGCATCTTGAATTAGGTAAGGAGATCATTGACGGTTTTTTTGATGAACAACGCATTCAGTTGACTGTTGGTGGTGAAACACGTTTTCATTCTGTGAAAAATGGATTGAAGCTGATTGAAGAAGAGTCGATCATTTTTGTACATGATGGCGTTCGTTGCCTGGTGAGTGATGAACTGATCAAACGTTGTTACGAAGCAGCATTGGAAACAGGCAGTGCCATCCCTGCTGTTGAATGCAGAGATAGTGTGCGGATTGTTCATGAAGAAGGAAATGATCCTGTTGACAGAAGCAAGTTGCGTTTAGTACAAACACCACAAACTTTCCATAGCAAGATACTGCTGTCCGCTTTTGAAATTGATTACAAAGCATGGTTTACCGATGAAGCAAATGTGGTGGAAGCTTTTGGTTTAAAAGTAACACTGGTGCAAGGTGAGGAGACGAATATCAAGATCACCAACCCGATTGATCTTGTGATTGCAGAGAAGATATTAGAGGGATAAGATGTTTTTTGCGAATCGGTTACCGTCAATTCTGACTATCACCCGATTGACTTCGCCGTGATTCGAAGTCGGTCATTACTCATCATTCATCACTCATTCTTTCAACCATTTCAACAGCTTTGGTAAGCGGTTCATACGTAGAGCAGGATAGTATTCTTCTGTTGCGCCATAACTACTGTAGAAGAATGCAAGATTACGTACATCGCTCCCTTCAAAATCCAGCAAGGCATTTGTGCCTGCATGTAAAGCAATAAAACGGTCGATTAAATAATGTGATGCTCCCAGTGTTTTTCCATTGGGATGATTGCCTACAAGAATATAATACCAACGCTTGTGCGAAAACAGGAAAACAGCTGATGCAAGCAGTTCTCCTCTGTTTCCATAGATGCCCAACGTTTCGGCACATTGTTTTTCTTTAGCAATTGTATACACTTTCAGAAACCTGCTCAGCTGCTCATCGCTGATAGCCGAGACCCGTTGCATGGTTTCTTTTGCCAGTGCAAGCACTTCTTCAGCAGGCAAATCCTGTTTTACTATCAACCGGCTTTGTTCTGCTTTTTTGATATTTCGTTTCAGGTTAGTGCGGTATTTTTCTGAAAGAGTATTGTAAGATTCCTGAAGAGATAAAGTATAATTAATCCGTTGCGTGAACGGATAATTTGTTAACGCAAACAGGTTGTGTTTGTTCAGGTAAATATCGATGTAACGAAAACGTTTTGGTATCGCATTAAGAAATGCCTGAACAAGTGATGATGTTGGTTGTTGCAATGCAAACACACCAAGGCAGGCACAGAAATATGGCTGATGTAAATATTGGATGCCATATTTTTTATTGTACGTGAGGGGCATCACTGCTTCATAGTCATTCAGCACCAGTGCATCCCAGTGTTCAGCCATTGCATCAAGATACCAGGAGTAGCCATATATAAAGCCATTTGCAGCACCATCAATGCAGCTGTCCCATTTTTTCTTATCGATCTCACTGTTTGTTATGTAGTTGATCTGTTGCATCAGAAAGGCATACGGCGGTCAAATTTTTTCAAACTCAGATTTTGTACATCAATGGTGAAACTGATGTTTTTAAGAAAACGTTTTTCAGGAATGGTGGAAATGAAGTAATCTTTATAAGGCTTACTGTAAAAAAGGGGTGCGTAAATATTGATACTGTTTTTGAACAATGACAGTTGAAGCCCGGCATTGAACAATACCTTACTTCCTTCAGCATTGGTTTTCCATGCATCAGCATAGGTGCCAAGATCAATATATACTTTCAATGGTACTCTGAAAGGAAGAATGTTAAGGATATTGATCTGATCAGGGATATCGGATGAAAGATTGATGGCCATCAACCAATCATCAGTTTTACCGATCTTGTTCGAGAGCAGATCCGTACGTACTTTAAATCCTCCATCACGCATCATCATTTGCTGACTGGCAAATCCTTCAAATTCATTACGCCCTATAAAGTAATTGCTGTAAGTATAATCTTCATAGCCTTTTGCTCCGGATAGATTGAGGTGATAAGCATCATTTGCAAAACGTTTGCTGGGGGTGCGTTCGCCTAGATATATGAATTTTCCTGCAAACACCCTGATGTCTGCACCAAGTTTATCATTATAATTGAAATAGTAATTGCCGGTAAACGCAAGACGCACAAAATCTTTAGCTTGCTCAGCAATCAGTTCACCACGATACGGATACAATACCCGGCTATCCTGTATCACAAAACGCAATTGATTCAGGTAACGGGTTGCATTTGTTGTTGTAATTTCTGTAAAACGATTACCATTGGGAAATGTATCAGTACGGAAACGCAGGCGGTCTTCATCCAGGAAAAATGTTTTCCATTGAATAAAGCGCTCTCTTGTGCTTTTGGGTTCCTGTTCTGCAAACACAAGCTTAAGGGTGGGAGAAATTTTCCGGAAACCTGTTACATATTTCTGATTGGCTGTATCAACAAAGTCGCTTGTATTGAACTTTAATGCATTTACTGCAACAGTAATACGCTGAAATGTTTGTTTGAGATAAAAGGTGTAACTCAACCGGGCTATGCCGTTCAGGTCTTTGCTTTTTGTAGCGTACATCGGTGCTGCAAAAAACTGAAAGGCTCTCGGTGCAAGCGTGTAGTTGGTAACAGCACCGCCAATCATCAGGCCATCGTACATATTTGCTCCCAACGCAGGCGTAACAATAATGGTATTTGTTTTTTCATCATTGATGCCCGCAAAGATTTTTACCTTTAATTTTTTCTTTTGCGGAGCAAGCAGTGAACCCTTTTTGTGCAGCAATGCAAAAACAGTATCCAGGTTTTTTCCGCTGCTTTGTTCAAGAACAGTTTTCAGATCAGAAGGGTAAGGATGTCTGCCTTGCCATTGGCGAAAATAAATTTGCATAGCAGAATCAAACATTGGCCGGCCCAGCTTCTCTTCCAGCAGTTGCATAAACACGGCACCTTTTTCATAGGCAACAAGTGAATAATTTCCTTCTGTTAACTGATCTGCAGTTGTAGCAAGCGGCTGATCAATACGCCATTGTTCAAAGCTGTTGAGGAAAAGATGTTCTGTAGCTTCAAACGAAAGCAATCCTCTTGGTTTTACAAACGGCCGGTTATACCTGCTGTGTTCTTTATTGAAACGATAATCGTAGTAACTGTTGATGCCTTCATCAAACCAGGGGTGTAATCGTTCGTTTGATCCCAGCATTCCCTGGAACCAGTTATGCCCCACTTCATGCTCAAGCACACCTTCCAGCACTTTTTCCGATGGCATTGGCGCTATTGCTGTAATGCAAGGATATTCCATGCCACCATCAAATCCCATTTTTGCTTCCAGTGCAGTAACTGAATTGTACGGATATTCTCCAATAAGATCACTTCTGAAATGAACAGCATCTTTCATCATCTGCATGCTGTTCTTCCAAACCTTTGTACTCTTTTCGGGGAATGCAGTAAAAAGGTTGATCACCCGGCCACTTTTCAATTTTGTAGTATCGTAATAAACAATGAGTTCTTTATCGGCAAACCAGGCAAAATCATGTATGTTGTTTTGTTTAAACAATAATGTTTTGGTTGCTTCCGGTGTGGGTTCGGTAGTGTTTTTCACGACCGGTTTTTTGGTGCCGGGTTTAGGAGCCGGCTTTTTAGCAACTGTTTTTTTTGTTGTTGCAGTTGATGGAAGTACATTTCTTTTTTTCAGCCATTCCAGCTCATCTGCATTTTGCAATTCACCACTGCTCAGTACAACATATTTTTCGGGGACAGTGATCTTTACTTCGTAATTACCAAAGTCGCTGTAAAATTCGCCTTGGTCTAAATAAGGCATGGGATGCCAGCCATAACGGTCATATACAGCCGGTTTTGGATACCACTGTGTAAGCTGGTACGATTGACCGATATGCCCGCCTCTTGAAAAATTCTTTGGCAGCTGCACATGAAAAGGAGTTGTCAGTTCAACAGAAGTACCCGGTGCAAGCGGTTGAGGTAACAACACTTTAATGATGTCAATGTGTTGCGGATGATCTTCTGTTTCGGCAAGTGTTCCATTTGCACGAAAGTCGAGACGGTTGATATAGCCACGGTCTTTATTATCCGAAAAATAAAAATCAGTGCGGCCGTTTTCCAATAGTTGATCACTGAAAGCTGTACGGTCGGTGCGGTAAGCATTGGGCCATACATGAAACCAGATATAAGTTAATGTATCGGGCGAGTTATTGATGTAATGAATCTTTGCAAACCCATCTAAAGTATGTTCACGATCATTCAGAGTAACATCAATTTTGAAATTTACCTGCTGTTGCCAGTAGGATTGCTGGGCATACAGGGCATGGGTAACGATTAGCAGCAGGAGGGAAAGAATATATTTCACTCAATGGGTTTTCTCAAAAATAGCATCTTCTTTCGGTTGCACCTATAGTTTGTGTGGCTGTTTTAACAGGGCGAAAATTTTGTTGAGTTTTTTGCCACTTGCCTGTTCCATCACCTGTTGAAAATCCTCAGGGTAGGGGTGTTTGAATTTCCAAAGTTGAACATATGCTTTCATTCCAGCATTGAATTTGTCTGTGCCCATTTCGTTTCGCAACAGCCGGAGCCATTTGTTTGCCTTTCCATAAACAGCAGCAAAATAGGCTTCAGTACTTCCATATTGTTCAGCAGACTGATCAACGGGGTCGTAAAAATCTCCCCAATCAAGGGCACTCGATTTTTCAAAAAGATGGCTGTACCAATCGGTCAATCCTTCATCCATCCACGCATGTCTCCGTTCATTACTGCCAATAATACCATAGAACCAGTTGTGAATGATCTCATGTGTAAGTACATACTCCATTGGCTGACCTAATAAGCAGATCATGGGATATTCCATGCCGGCATTAAATCTGTTACCTGCACCTTCAACTGCCGAAATACTGCCATAAGGATATTCCGTAAGGGTTTCTTTCATGTAAAAAAGAACCTTGGCTATATGATCGTTTGCTTTATCCCAGAAAGAAAACCTGTTTCGTTTTGCAAAAGTGAACACATCAACAATGTGCTGATTGCTGAGTAGTGTTTGATTGTAACGGATAATAAAATCTTCGGAAGCAAACCAGGCAAAGTCGTGAATGTTGTTTTGAACAAACCGCAATGTTTTATGCGATGAATCTGTAAGGGGTTGATATTTTATTCCTGCCTTACTCCTGTTTTTTGTACCAATGATCTTGTATGCTTCCAATTCGTTTTCAGTTGTAAGCTCACCAGTAGCTGCCACAACATATGTTGATGGTAATGTAATAGAAACATCAAAGCTGCCGAACTCGCTGTAAAATTCTCCTCTGTCTAAGTAAGGTATCGGGTGCCAACCTTTCTTATCATATACGGCAGGTTTGGGATACCATTGCGTAATGTAAAAATCATTGTTTGCATAACCCAGTCTTGATTCATATTCAGGCAATACAACTCTGAAGGGTGTTTTGATGATGATGCTTTCACGTGGGAGCAAGGGTTTGTGCAATATGAGTTTGATGATGTCGATATGATGGGGATGCGGCTCGATAGTTAGTGTATCGTTGTCAATAGTAAAGGCCAGACTGTCGATATAGCCAACGTTGTTGCGCACATAGGTACTGCCTGTTTGTTTTGCATACGCTGTTTGATTGTTCTTGTATGCATTGGGCCAGAGATGAAACCAGATATAGGTTAATGTATCGGGCGAATGATTGATGTAATGCAGTTGTTCTGCTCCACGCAGGATATTACGTTTCGCATCAAGTGAAACGTTGATGGTATAATTGACTTCCTGTTGCCAGTAATTTGTTTTTTGTGCAGAGCAGAAATGAAACAGCACTAAAAGCAGAATTGAAAAACAGGATTTCATGTGCAACGGTTTAAAATGGATGTTGTACTTAACGTCCTTTACCCAGAAAGATCAAGCGTATAGTATGAATGAGGATTTTAATATCAAGCGCCAGGGAAATGTTTTCAATATAAATCAGATCATACTTGCTTCGTTCTATCATCTGGTCAACATTTTCTGCATAACCAAATTTCACCATGCCCCATGATGTAAGCCCGGGTTTTACTTTCAGCAGGTAACGATAGTAAGGTGCTTCTTCAACAATCTGATCAATATAATAACGTCGTTCAGGACGTGGGCCAACCAAACTCATTTCACCTTTCAGAATATTCCAGAACTGAGGTAACTCATCTAATCGCCATTTACGCATTACCTTACCCCACGATGTAATACGTTGATCTTTTTCGGATGAAAGAGCTGGTCCATTTATTTCAGCACCTTCCACCATAGAACGGAATTTATAAATGAAGAACGACTTCCCTTTTAACCCAATACGTTCCTGTGAATAAAAGATGGGGCCTTGTGAGGATAGTTTAACCCTGATGGCCACAAAGAGCATCAATGGTGTAAGGATAACAAGCGCAATGATCGATGCAACAATATCCATCAGGCGTTTAATGTTTTGCTGCCATTCACTCATCATACCTGTGTGCAGATCAATAAGCATGGCGCCGAATACATTACTTGTGCGTACCGAACCTGAAAGAATATCAACGGTATTCGGCAAGAGTTTGATGCTCACATCATGTTCACTTAATATGCTCAGAGACTGCTCAAGTGTGTAACGCTCGTCTTCTTCCGTAGCAATAATCACCTGTTCGATCCTGTATTTGCGAATGGTTGCAGTAAGATCGTTGAGTGTGCCAAGTGCAGGCAGGTGTTTACCAAGGCCATTGGCAGAAGTAGTTGTCGGGTATAGAAATCCTGCGAAATAGAAACCATGCGTTTCGCTGTTTCCCCTGATGTCTTTGTACAGTTTGATGGCGCTTTGTTTAGCTCCAATGATGAGTGTATTGATCTTTACATAGCCAGCTAAAAACTGGCGTTTAATAATGGTGAGAATAATCCAGCGTAACAACCATGTAAAGCCGAACTGTAATGCAAAAAGCAAAAGTGATTCTTTATAATAGTACGTATGGCTACTGATGCGGTCATCGAGCAGCAAAGTAAAAAACAAGATAAGGCAACCAAGCAGGCAACAGAAGAATGTGGTTGTAAGTTCCTGCAATCTTGATTTGCTGTACAGGTTTTTGTAAGTGCCAAATAAATGATAGAGTACAAGCCAGCAAACGGGTATCACAAAAATACCTGCATAAAACGTGCTGTCAATTGGCTGGTTAAAGATACCTGGTGCTTCGCCCAGCAATACACGGCGCAGGAGATAAAATAATCCCCATGCGAAGGTTGCAGAAAGCCAGTCGGCTAAAACATATAAACCAATATGTATACGAGGTGTTTGTTTCATGAAATTAAACGGCAGTGCTACGCTGAATTTTCTGAAGTATCTGGTGAGCAACATCCATTGCTCTTAAGCCATCCACTTCGCTAACGGGTATAGGGTGATCATGTAAAACAGCATCTCTGAAATGTTCCAGTTCCATTTTTATTGCATTCACTTCTTTTACGACAGGGTTTGCAATGGCAATGGTTTTTTTGCCGTTGTTTGTTTCAATATCAAAGGTAAAAGCATCCTTATCCTCTGCATTTTTCATGCGTATGATCTCTGATTTCTTTTCCAGGAAATCAATGCCGATATAAGCATCACGTTGAAAGAGGCGGATCTTCCGCATTTTTTTCATACTGATGCGGCTGCTGGTGAGGTTAGCCACACAGCCATTATCAAACTCAATCCGAACGTTGGCAATATCCGGAGTATCGGTCATTACAGCCACACCATTTGCATATACATTCTTTACATCACTCTTAACCAGGCTCATGATAATATCAATATCATGGATCATCAGGTCAAGGATCACGCTTACTTCAGTACCTCTTGGATTAAACTGCGACAGACGATGCACCTCAATGAACATGGGGTTCAGCTTCATATCCTTCACTGCAAGAAAAGCGGGATTGAACCGCTCCACATGTCCCACCTGTAGTTTAATATTTGCTTCCCTTACCAGTTTTACCAGTTCGTTGGCTTCGTCCATGGTATTGCACATTGGTTTTTCAACAAACACATGCTTGCCTTTCCGCACAGCCATCTGGCAAAGTTCAAAGTGGTAATTGGTAGGGGCCACAATATCAGCCGCATCACAAAGGGCCATCAGTTCTTCCGGATCGGTATAGCGCTGAATCTGGTATTTCTCTGCTACTGCTTTGGCAGCCTTGTCGTTTGGATCATAAAAGCCAACGATTTCCACGCCCTCTATTTCTTTCCAGTTGTTAAGATGAAACTTTCCGAGATGGCCCGTGCCAAATACAGCTATTTTAAGCATTGATATAATTTGAGTCAGCAGCAAATATAGCAGAAGCTTTGTTTGTGGCTGGGTAGGAAAATTTTAAGAAAAAAGCGAAAAACTTTTTTTCAGAAAAAATCAATTCCCCTATCTTTGCACTCCCGAAAAATGAATGATAAATCATTATTGATCAATTGTTCATGCATAGGGAACCTGGATCGGTAGTTCAGTTGGTTAGAATGCCGCCCTGTCACGGCGGAGGTCGCGGGTTCGAGTCCCGTCCGGTCCGCAAGAAGCCACTCAGATTTTGAGTGGCTTTTTTGTTTTCCTTCCAGTTGTGTTTGCAATACAGTTATCAACGTTCGTGCACAAACGATCTTTTCTTTGGTTGATTAACTGCATGGAGACTATACAACTGGATCCCGGCACGCATTTTCATCCATGTCATTTTATATGAACCTGCTCATTGGCAAAAGCGCATGTATCTGCATCCTGTCTGGTTTACGTGGTTGTGTATCCTGTATGGGACAATCCCGGGAAACGTGGCTGTAATATGCCTGTATGATGGGCTGTTACCGGCTAAACAAACGAAGGAAAGACGAAGGATAAACGAAGGATGCTTGCATTTACCTGCCTGAATGATTAGTATAGAGGTACATCAATCGACTTCAGCTTATGGCACAAAGTACAAGCAGTGTATTGCTGCGAAAGATGAGAGGGCAGATCGGGAAGCAGTTTGTGGTGAAACAGTATGGTAACAAGACTGTGATCACGGCGTACCCGGACATGAGTAATGTAAAGCCCAGCAAGGCGCAAAAAGCGAACCGCAAGCTGTTTGCGAAGGCTGTTGCTTATTCGCAAAGTATTTTGCATGACCCGGTGAAGAAGAAAGCGTTTGCTGCGAAGCTGACGAAGGGAGCGAGTGTGTATCATGCAGCGATGAAGGAGTTTCGTGCAAAGAATAAGTAGGACAATGGTTTTGTTAAACACCGGGCTGAAAAATTGAAGAATACTGATTGCCACTCGTTACACTTCCCAAAAAATAACACAATGCATTTTATGAAAACTGCTGAGCATGTGTAGCAGGAGTTAGGTGAATTTATGTAGCCGCATTAAGAAAAAAGTAAGGAAACCGAAATAAATTGATTTAGATCAAAGTAAAACTGCTTTGGTTATTTCCGTGTCCATTTCAGCGTTTTTACATTCGCAGTGCCGGTTTTTAAGAACCGGTTATACAACCCAATCAGTTTACATTTTTTGTAAAACCAATTTTATGCAATCCAATATTCAACAGCTATCTGCTGTCGTCGTTTGTTTTCTTATTTCTATCAGGAATCTCCTTTCGCAGATTATGTTCAGGAAAGAACATCTCATTTTTCTGCCGGGTGCCGGCCAACGGAACATGTATTCCATTGCTATCTTTTCTTTTTTAATACTCAATAACCGATTACAATCAAGACAGTAGTTGCGTAACTGTTATTATCATAAACCCAAAGCATGATGTTGCTTTCTGCGGCAATTTCTTTCGTTTCTATTTTTCTGTAACTCTTCATCCAATACCATTATGTATTTTAAAAAATTTTTACTCGCTTCTTTTTTTACATTCCTTGCTGCACAGGGAACGGTAAAAGCACAAACAACCTTATCAGCAGGTGGTCTTTTGTTTACAAGCTACAATGCGATTCCCGCTGTTAATAGTGCACCAGATACGTTTTCTTTTGTTTTGTTTACGCCTGTAACGGCCTCAACTATTATCTACTTCACAGAAAGAGGATACCTGGGTAATGATATATGGCAACCTTCAGGATCGACTGAAGGTGCTATTTCTTGGGCAGTTGGTTCTGCTTTAGCAGCCGGAACAGAAATACAGATCGCTGGATTAGGTTCTTCAGCTGCTACTGTGAATGGTGTACCCAATGGCACTGTTACACAGGTTGCGGGTGGCAGCGTCACCACCGGCTTGTCATTATCAAATGCTGGAGACCAGATCATTGCTTTCCAGGGAGGGTCAGGTGATCCTGCGAGTATGAGTAGTTCAATGAATGGAGGTATCAACTGGCATTTGAACTGCGGCACTACCACGGCAGAGGCATGGAATGCTTCTGCTTGTACCTATGGTCCGCAATCCTCTTATATACCACTAGGCTTAACAGGTGGTGTTAATGCATTTTTAGTGGGGTGCCCTGGAACTTCTCCCAATAACAGTTATCGACAACTACTGCTGGAACGTACACTGGCACCGGGCTTTCATACAATTTCTTTGAATAGTTTCAGTAAAGGGATTTATTGGTTACGCACCAGTAACGGAACGAATGATCCTGCAATAATGTTACTTTGAAAAAGAACAATACAGGCATCAAATCTGTATTGTTCTTTATTGTAAAAAATATGGCGGTAATGTTGAGTGTAAAGAATAAATGAAAAACATTTTTTGAAAGTAAGGCCGTTTTTTTTGACGCTCATTCTGCCAATTAATCGGTACATTACTAAACCAACCATGTACTATGGCTGAATCAACTCTCTTTTTTTCTGTTTTTGAAGCAACTCCTGTTCCCTGCCTGTTGTTACAGCCGGACGCACCTTATTTTACAATTACCGGAGTAAACAATGCTTACCTGCATGCAACCTCTACACAAAAACATCATATAATCGGTAAGCGACTGTTTGATGCTTTTCCGGGTAATCCAAATGATGAGAAG
>NZ_CAMLGT010000031.1 GCF_946479605.1 uncultured Lacibacter sp. | reverse complement strand
TTCTCTTCTGAAAACTTAACCGACTGGACCGATCATGGTGTAATTGTAACGCAAAACAAAGTACCATGGGTTCGTCCGGACAGTTACAGCATGTGGGCGCCCGATTGTATTGAACGCAATGGCAAATACTATTTCTATTTTCCAACGGCTGCAAAAGATACAGTTGCGTATGGTCGTGGTTTTACCATAGGTGTTGCCATAGCAGATAAACCTGAAGGTCCATACATTCCACAAGCAACACCAATTGCAGGTGTACGAGGAATTGATCCAAATGTGTTTATTGATAAAGACGGGCAAGCGTATCTCTATTGGTCGGCAGGAAATATTTATGGAGCAAAGCTGAAAGCAAATATGCTGGAGCTTGATTCAGAAGTAAAAATATTAGGTGAGCTGCCAACAAAAGGTTTGAAGGAAGGTCCGTTTGTATTTGAGCGCAATGGTATTTATTATATGACCTACCCGCATGTTGAAAATAAAACTGAACGGTTGGAATATGCAATTGGCACAAATCCACTCGGTCCTTTTAAAATTGTGGGCGCTATTATGGATGAATCACCAAGCGGCTGCTGGACAAATCATCACTCCATTATTCCATTTAAAAATCAATGGTATCTTTTCTATCACGACAAAGATTATTCTCCAAAGTTTGATAAAGCACGTTCGGTAAGAATAGACAGTTTATCGTTCAATGCAGATGGAACCATCAAAAAAGTAATTCCTACCTTACGTGGTGTTGGCGTTACTGCTGCAAACAGGCAAATTCAGATCGATCGCTATACGCAAGTGAGTGAACAGGGAACATCGATTGCCTTTCTTGATACACTCAATACATTCAAAGGCTGGAAAACGATCTTCAACAGTGCAGGTGCATGGCTGCAATATAATACGGTTGATTTTGGCAAAAAGCCGTTGAAGAGTGTAACAGTAAATGCCATGTCAGCCGAAGGAGCAGTATTGCAACTTCGTGCAAATAGTATCAATGGCCCAGTGATTGCCGAACTGCGTGTTCCAAAAAGCAATGAATGGAAGCTGACGAAAGCAACTGTATTAAAAACACAAACAGGAGTTCAAAATCTGTTTGTAGTATCGAAAGATGGGAAACAGGTGGAAGCAGATTGGATACGTTTTGAATAACACAATGAATCAATTGTAATTATTATTTTGTAATCACTAAAAATGTACATCATGGATCACAACGAATCAACATCCAGAAGAACATTTCTTTACCAGCTCGGTCTGGCAGGCTTAAGTATTCCCCTGGCTACGTCCGTTCTTGGCAGTGAACAAACATTATCAACCATGCAACAAAAAAAAGAAGGCAAACTCGGTATTGCTTTAGTTGGGCTCGGCGGTTATGCAGGCGGTCAGTTAGCCCCTGCATTACAGCAAACCGAACACTGCTACCTCGCCGGCATTGTAACTGGTACGCCATCTAAAATTCCTGTATGGAAAGAGAAGTATAATATTCCTGATAAAAATATTTACAACTACGATAATTATGATTCGATCAAAGACAATCCTGATATTGATATTATTTATGTGGTACTGCCCAACAGCATGCATGCGGAATATGTCATCCGTGGTTTTGCAGCAGGCAAACATGTGATCTGTGAAAAACCCATGGCACTTACTGTTGCTGATTGTGATAAAATGATTGCTGCAGCAAAAAAAGCAGGTAAGCAATTATCCGTTGGTTATCGTTTACAATTTGAACCGCATAATCTGGAAATGATGAGGTTGGGTACAAACAAAGTGTACGGTGACATTAAAAAATTAGCTGCGGGCTTTGGTTTTATGATCGGTGATCCTACACAATGGCGGTTGAAAAAAGATCTGGCTGGTGGCGGCCCCATGCAGGACCTCGGTATTTATTGCGTGCAGGGTATTTGTTACACATCAGGTATGGTGCCTGTTTCAGTTACAGCGCAGGAAGGACCAAAAACAATTGCGGATAAATTCAAAGAAGTAGAACAGTCGTTGAAATGGCAATTTGAAATGCCGAATGGTTTAGTGGCAGAAGGTGAAGCCAGTTATGGAAGCAACATGAACTTTTTACGTGCAGAAGCAGAGAAAGGAACATTTGAATTATCACCTGCATACAACTATGGCGGATTGAGAGGAAAAACACCGGAAGGCCCAATGAATTTTACAAACATCAATCAACAGGCAAAACAAATGGATGCAATGGCTTTATCAATGATGAAAAATCAACCATCAATTGCTTCCGGCGAAATGGGCAGAAGAGATGTAAAACTCATTACTGCTGTTTATGAAGCAATGGCTACGGGAAAGAAAATAAAAATCAAGTAAGCACAAGCTGCTTTCTGTTCAATAAAAAAACCTGCAGCAATTCACATGCTGCAGGTTTTTTTATTCCTCGAAAATGTATGTTAAGCGTTATTCAAAAAAAGGCACATTTGGTACAGCATATTTTTTCATTGCTGTTTCATTAATGTCCACCCCTATTCCTGGCTTTTCAGACAATGTAATGTAACTGTCTTTCACCCACTCACCATCATACGTTACAATTTCTTTGAACATAGGGTTAGTGTGGAAATACGATTGCCATTCCAGTATTAAAAAGTTAGGAACAGATGCACACACATGCGCCGATGCCATTGCACCAAGGAAAGATGCCACCATGTGCGGAGCAAACGGTGTGTAATACAAGTTGGCAAGGTTGGCGATACGCTGTCCTTCACCAAGTCCACCAGCTTTTTGCAGATCGGGCATTACAATATCAACCGCACCAATTTCAAGTAACCGACGGAAGCCATACGCCAGGTAATGATTTTCGCCTGCACAGATTGGTGTGCTGGTACTTTCTGTTATTAATTTATAAGCTTCTACATTTTCTGCAGGGATCGGTTCTTCCAGCCACATTAAATTCAACGATTCTAATCGTTTGGCTACTGCTTGTCCTGTAACAGCATCATAACGGCCATGCATATCTACACAAATATCAATGTTGGGTCCAACCGCTTCTCTTGCTGCTGCAATCTGATCGTACATACGTTGCAGTTCCATGGGACTTGCCGTCCAGTTATACGCATCATACTTGTTGGGATCGTTTGCCTGGTCCAGATCAAACTTAATGGCGTTGAAGCCCATCTTCTTTGAATTCAATGCAGCTTCAGCAAAATCTTTTGGCGTGGGTAAATTACGTTGATACAAAGCCGTATCGCAATACACTCTTATTTTATCACGGAATTTTCCACCAAGCAATTGATACACGGGAATGTTCAATGCTTTACCGGCCAGATCCCACAAAGCAGTTTCAATGGCTGATAAAACAGCAATGTACATACCTGCCTGTGCTCCCTGGAAAAAACCACCTTTGCGGATATCTTCAAACAACCGATGAACATTCAACGGACTTTTCCCTCTTAACCTGAATCCAAAATTTTTCACAAGGTGATACGTACCAGGAACAGCATCTACACCTTCCCCTACTCCATAAATATCCTGGTTGGTATAAATTTTTACAAACAAACTTCCACGTATGTAGCCGCATTTAATGTCTGTAATTTTTAGATCAGATGGAGCAGAAGGTTTTGGTGTGCGGTCAACTGCATCTTTGTAGCCTTCGCCGAAAGCCTGAATCGAGGCAAGTGGCATCAGTGCCGAAGCAAGTGCAGCTTTCGATAAAAATGACCGGCGTGAATTATTATTCTTCATGTAATATATTTTTAGGTAATGAATGAATCGATTGTTGCATAGCTTTTACCATGTTCTGTCTTTCAAATATTGTTGTATCTGTTCTTTACCCACTGGCAATTCATTGATGTGATCATTCAGCCATTTAGAAAAATCCCTTTCAATTTCTTCGCTCCATCTTGCATCAATTTGTCCGGCGGTATATTTTCCTTCACGCAAACGCTGGTGACCAAACATATCTCTTAACCTTACGATCTCCGATGTTGTAACCACACGCTCTGCAAGATGTGGCGGAATAAAAACAACAACACCAAGTTTACCCAGTACAACATCACCCGGCATTACCGTTACTCTACGGATACGTGTAGGTTGATTAATGCCAACGATCATGGTTGTTAAATCGCCGGGCGGATTATGAAACGATGGATCATAACTGGTGTAAAAAGATGTGAAGCCGGGAATATCTTTCAATCCTTCCACATCACGCAACGCACCATCATATACAATGCCGTTTCCTGTTTTTGCGTAGATGGCATTGCCAACATTATCGCCAATGGTTGGTCCGTTTTTTTGTGCACCAAACTGATCAGCCACATATACATCGCCTTTCACAAGGATATCAACAGGCCAGGTGTTTTGTCCACGTTTGCCTTGTTTTTTTCCAAGGGAATCAATGGCTTTCCACACATCTGGGCGACCAGGCATAAACGTTGCTGTAACTGCACGTCCCACCAACACACTGTCGGGATGAATCAATTGCCAGCCTTCAGCAATCTGGTAAGCATAGCCAGCATTTTTCATAACAGCCCATGCTTCCTCCACACTTACATTCTTCATTCGCTTTAATATCGGGTCAGGAACTTTTGGCCGTCCATCGGGGAAACGTTCGCCGGTCCATAAGGGTGTTAATGCAATGAGTTGTTCTTTGCTGATTTGTACTTGCTGTCCTTTTAAAGGATTGAGAAATACAAATACCATTACTACAAGTATTGTGTTCTTAATTTTCAGCATGGCATTTATTTTTTGTGTGAGTGATCGGTTGTATCGTTATTGTTTGAAGTATCAATTGGCGGACGGTTATGCCACCAGCTTGCCAATGCAGAACCGGTGATGTTCATCAATGGCCCAAACACAGCGGCGGCTAAGCCAATGGTGGCAATTTTTCCTAACTCTTTTGCAATGCCCGATGCAAGTCCGGCATTCTGCATCCCAACTTCAATGGCAATAGTGCGGCAATCCCTTTCGTTCAGTTTAAATAATCGTCCGCTCCAGTAACCTAATAAGTATCCAAAAACATTATGTACAAGTGCAATACCTATGAGCAGTAAACCAATCTTAAGCAAGTTGTCTCTTCCAGATGCAACAATAATGACGACAATAGCGGTAATGGCAAACATCGAGATCAACGGCATTGCTTTATCGAGCCATTGTATTTTTCCTTTCAATAATCTGTTGAACAATAATCCTGCACCAATAGGAATGATGATCATTTTAAAAATATCCCACATCATTTTCAATACATCTATTTCAATTAAAGCACCGGCAAATAATTTCATGAGTAATGGTGTAACAAAAGGAGCAAGCAATGTTGTGATGGATGTAATGGTAATGGATAATGCAAGATTTGCTTTTGCCAAGTAGGCCATTACATTTGAAGCCAGGCCACTTGGAGAACAACCGATCAACACTATGCCGGCTGCAATTTCCGGAGGAAAGTTGCTTAGGTTTGATAATGTAAAACCAAGCATTGGCATAATTACAAACTGGCTTGCTACACCCACCACTACTCCTTTTGGTGATTTAACAACGGCTGCAAAATCGTTTAAACTCATGGATGAACCCATGCCAAACATGAGTAACTGAATCAACGGAATGATGGCGCTGCTTAATGGAAAACTTCCCCATGTAGTAAAATATTCCGGGTGAAACATGGTGACAGTAACCGATGAAAAAATGATGGCTGTAAATGATAATCCTTTCAATAATTTATTTTCTCTGACAGCGAATGAAAGAGATAAAAAAAACAAAGCCAGCGACCAGCCTGCAAAATTATTGTTACCTGTTTGCCAGAATATAACAGCCGCTATTGCAAACACTGCTGAAAGTAAATAGAACGCACTTGATTTTTTAAGCATCACCATGATATGTTTATTTCGTTAAAATGTAGAAATGATACGGTGTTATTTGCGGCAGCATCTTTCATTGCGCTGTAACCTTACTCATGCTGCAACGCAGCGATGTCTGCAAACTCAGTTGCCAGCTTTGTACTTAACCGTTCAAATATTGGGTAATACTTCAAATACATTTTATTGTTCTGCTTATCCGGTGTAACAAGATCGGGCAGTACTACCGATTTTGCTGCTTCATCAAGCGATTTGTAAATGCCCATTTCTTTTGCACTTAACAAATACGACCCATAACTCACACTGTGATAATTTTCCCGCAAACGAACCGGTTTATTGAACATATCTGCAACCATCTGCGTAAAGAAGGGCAATGAGCCGAAGCTTCCGTTTATGGTAAGGCTGTTGATGGTCCGGTGTTCTTCCAGCGTTTTGCCGATGCTGTACAGTTCGTATAAAATTCCTTCTATGGTTGCTCTTACAAAATGGGCTTTCTCGTGTTTAATGTTCATGCCAAAATAAACACCTCTTGCATTGGCATTCCAGATAGGTGCACGTTCGCCCAATAAGTATGGAAGAAACAATAATCCATCGGAACCAACCGGCATTTTTGATGCATCGCTGATCAGTTCAAGCATGGTATGTTCTATGTCAAATGGATTTTTAAAATCGCCAAACTGCCGGGTAAACCATTCGAAGATGACACCACCGTTATTTGTTGGCCCACCGGATACATATTTATTTTCTGTCAAGAGGTAATTGAAGAAGCGTTGGTTGTCATCCTGCATTACTTTATCACTCACTACACGCACAGCGCCACTATCTTCAACTGTAATAATACCTGTTCCTTCGCCAGTAACACCATCGCCAAGTACAGCCATGCAACCATCACTTGAACCAACTAAAATTTTTGTATCGGCCGATAAACCTAACGATGTCTGGTAGGCTTTGTTCAGCTTACCCACTTTTGCATCAACAGGAACTAACTCAGGCAACATGGCAGCAGTAATACCTGCAAACTTCAACGATTCTGTTTCCCATTTTATTTTATGAATATTCAACAACCCTGTTGCAGATGCAATACTGTAATCAATCATGTATTCACCCGTAAGCTGTTGAAGTATGTACGTTTTAAGTGAAAGGAATTTACTAACCTGTTTAAACTTTTCTTTTTCGTTGTTTTTGATCCACGCAATTTTTGTAAGCGGCGACATTGGGTGCAACGGCGTACCTGTTGCGTTGTATATTTTTTTACCGAGTGCTGAATGTTTTAATTCGGCGGCTTCTTTGTTTGCTCTGTTATCGGCCCAGGTAATGGCATTGCCCATTGGGTTGCCACGCTTATCTACTGCCACTACACTATGCATGGATGAGCTGAAGCAAATACATAAAACTTTATATTTTTTCGGATGCAGTACTTCATTCAATAAATTCTTCAATACATACAGCATGGTAATAAAAATCTGATCGGCATCCTGCTCGCTGTAATCAGGCTCACTGTGAAAAGTGGGACAATAACCTTTGAGTGAACCAATGATGTTGCCATCAAGATCAAATGCATAAACCCTTACTGCATTGGTGCCGAGTTCTATGGTGATGATACATTCCATGTGCTAAGAATTAGTTTGTTCCCAAATGATTTTTTCTGAATTCGCTGGGCGTATAACCGGTTAATTTTTTAAACGTTGTTGAAAAGTGTTGCGATGAATAAAAGCCCGTATCTAATGCGATGTCGGTTAAGCTGATGTCGGGTACTTTCAATAACTTGATGGCTTCTGAAATACGGATATTGATGAGATAGTTCAACGGTGAAAAACCGGAATAGCTTTTTACTTTTTCATTGAACAGTGTTGTGCCCAATCCAACCAATGCCGCCATTTCTTCCACCGTCCATTGGTGCGATAAATTATTCCGCAGCTCCTGCTCCAGCTTCATAAATGTTTTGGGGAAATCCCGGCCGGGATTCGACATTCTTGTAAACTGACGGCTTACCTGTATAAAAATTTCATCGACCAAATGATTCACCCTTGCCTGGCAGCCAATCTCCTGCGTAAATAATTCGGTCTGGATAGATTTAAGAATTGTTCCTGCATCGGTGAATTTCTGAAGGATCGGTGAGTGATCGGTTTGCAACACTTTGCTGATGGCATGACACTCTGCTTCCGATAAACTGCTCCAGGCGCCTGTTAGCAATTCACCTTTTTCATTCTTGTTCACTTGTATATGTATCCATGCAAAAGAACCGATCTCCAACACTTTGTTGGGATTTCCAAATTCATCGCCGGGCAATACCAATGCAACATCTCCGGGGTAAAGTGTATGCAACCGTTCATTAATACTCCATTCAAATTTACCTTCCTGTATATAATACAGTTTTAAACAACGGTCAATTGTACAGGGGAAGCCATTAAGGCGTATAGCACTATTCTTAATTACTCCTATTTCAATAATATGAGGGAATAACCGTAGTTCAGAAGCAGTGGTATGGCAAAGTACAAATTGATTCATATATCGCTGAACAAACAGTAGCTGTTCTTGGCAATCGTTTATTAACTGCAGTACGTTATAAAGAAAATCAATTTATCTCATCTGCATTTATAAAATTCAACGAAGTTTTTTATTGGAAGCTTTTGGTACGCAGCCTGAATACTTTGTGTAAGATTATAAAACCGTGCAGATGAGCCATCACTGCTGCGGTCATTTATCACTCAACCAAAACGATTGCATTATGAAGGTAAAATTTCAACCCGCCATTACTACGGGTTTGATCCGGCTTCTGTTTTCATTTTTCTTCCTTACAATCCTTACAGCAGCAAATGCCCAAACAGTTACAGGCACTGTGCTTGATGAGGAAAACAATCCTGTAAATGGAGCCACTGTATTAGTAAAAGGTACTAGTAAAGCAACAGTTACAAATGCCTCTGGTAAATTCAGCATCAATGCCGCAGGAACTGATGTATTAGTGTTCAGCTCCATTGGATTTATTACACTGGAAATTCCTGTTGGTGGCAAAAGCACTTTGTCCATAACATTGGTTAAGAGCCAAACAGATATGGAAGAAGTGGTGGTAATCGCTTTGGGCGAAAGACGTGCAGCAAAAAAACTGGGTTATGCTACAACCTCGGTTAATGCTGATGATCTTGTGAGACAACGAACCACCAACATAGGCGAATCGCTGGTTGGTAAAGTTGCCGGGTTAAATATTACTCCACCCGCTGCAGGTGCCGGTGCCAGCAACCAGATCCGTTTGCGTGGACAGGTAGGTTTTGCAGGGGCAAACAACTCTCCCCTGTTAGTAATCAATGGTCTTCCAATTGACCAAGGTGTAAGAAATGCCGAAGGTGCCGGTCAGCAACGTGACCGTGGCGATAACCTTGCAAACATTAACCCTGATGACATTGAAAGCATGACCGTGTTGAAAGGAGCTGCTGCCGCCGCAATATATGGTTCAAGGGCTGCTGCCGGTGCCATCATCATCACCACAAAGTCGGGTTCAAAAAATCAAGGTATTGGTGTTGATTTTACATCCAGTTTTACATCAGCACAGGCACTGAACTTTATGGACGAAATTGTACAAACTGAATATGGCCAGGGACAAGGTGGTGCTAAGTTTACAACTGCTGCACAAATACAAGGTAATGGCCAGTTTGGATGGGGTGCTAAACTGGATGGACAACCAACCATCAATTTCGATGGACAAATGCGTCCCTACTCTGCTTATCCACACCAGCTTTTCGATTTCCTGCAAACCGGAACAAACTTAACCAATACACTTGGTTTATCTGGTGGCGGTGCAAACGGAAGTTTCAGAACCTCCATTTCAACCACAAGTGCAAAAGGTATTGTACCCAGCAACGAATACAAAAGAAGAATTTTCAATTTGGGTCTCAATCAAACAATTGCTAAAAAACTCAAGCTGTTGGTCAATGTAAACTATGCAGATGAAGATTATATTAATCCGCCGCAAATTGGTACACAGGGCGATGGTGCTGTAAACTTCTTTACTCGTATGCCCATCTCTGTTCCGCTTGAAGCCTACCGGGTCAGTGCAAAAGATCCTGCTACAGGCGCAGAATGGAGAACCAACGGTTTCCAGGGCACGGTGAACAATCCTTATTTCGCATTGCAAAATGGCCAAAAATATAAGGAAGACAGAAACCGTTTTCTTGGAACTGCCACATTACGTTATGACATTACCGATTGGCTCTATGCACAAGGAAGGTTTAACTACGACAGGGGTGATAATTTTGCCGAATGGTTTACGCTCAACGGCACAGGTGCGAATACCGTAATTGCAACCACCACACCTACTGTTACATACAGAGGCGGTTATAACCTGAACCACACTACCACAACCGATATTAATGCCGACTTTCTTGTTGGTACCAGCAACCAGTTTGGGAAATTTTCTGTTGATGCCAGCTTTGGTGGAAACACGTTACGTTCCGAATGGAAAAATATCGTTCAAACATCCACAAACTTTACTGTTCCAAATCTTTACTCTTACAGAAACGGTACAGTAAAAGGTGCAGGTGATGGCTTTAACTACAGCCAGCAACGTGTAAACTCACTCTATGGCTCGCTTGAATTAGGTTATAACGGACTTTTATTCCTGAACGCCACCGGAAGAAATGACTGGTTTTCGATATTGAATCCTAAGAATAACAGTAAATTCTATTCCTCTGTATCAGGTAGTTTTGTTTTCTCTCAATTATTAAAAAATGTAAACTGGCTATCCTTCGGTAAGCTAAGAGCTTCTTGGGCGCAGGTAGGTAGTGTTGCATTGGTAAATCCTTATGATGGTTTGCTTACCTATGGACTTGGTGCAAATCTGTTCAACGGACAAACAACAGCAAGTATTAATGGTGCTGGTGCGCCTAATCCATTGCTGCAGCCATTTACTGTAACAGAAAAAGAAATTGGTCTTGAGTTAAGGTTATTCAAGAACAGGTTAATGCTTGATGTGGCAGCTTTTGAAAAAGTAACTACAGACCAGATCGTTGATGTGAATCTTTCATCTTCATCAGGTTATAATACTTCAAAACAAAACAAGGCATCTTTAAAAAACAGCGGCCTTGAAACGTTGGTTGAATACAAGGCTATTCAGCAAAAGAATTTTACCTGGACAACTTCATGGAACAATGCATTTCTGAATACAAAAGTGCTGAATGTAGGTAACCCCAGCGGAACAATACTGTTGCTCTATTTCAATGGCACAGGTAATGAATTCCTTGGGGAGATAAGATACACAGAAGGTTTAGCAATGAACCAACTGTACACAAGAACATACAGAAGAAATGCAAATGGCGATATTCTTGTTGGTAACGATGGTCGCCCTCTGCCATCCAATACAAATCCAAAAGGCATTACAGGTGGCTTTAACCCCGTTGGCAGTTCTATTCCAAAATTCACTGGCGGATGGAACAACTGGTTCACCTATAAAAACCTAAGCCTCGGTATTAATATCGACTATAAGTTTGGCGGTACTGTTTTGTCTTCTACATTGTTGAATATGACAAGACAAGGTCATAGCAAATTGTCATTAACAGGTCGTGAAGGTGGTTATATATTCCCTGGCGTAAATGTAAACACCGGCCAGCCGAACACCGTTTCAATTGGAGTTGCAGGAAATGGTTTGCAGAATTTATGGACAGGCTACAGGAATGATCAGATAGGTGATCCATTTACATTCAAATCAGACTTTGTAAAGCTCAGAAATATTTCTTTGGCATATAACTTCACCAGTCTTATTGGTAAAGTGCCAGTATTGAAGTTCGTAAAAGGGCTGTCACTTTCTGCATCTTGTCGTAATGCAGCCATTCTCTACAAAGATTTGCCAGGTCTTGATCCGGAAGCTATTCAATCATCTGGTGATATCAGAGCTGGTTATGAAAACTCATCATTACCAACTACACGTAACTACAATCTTACTTTAAATGTTAAATTCTAAGAACATGCTGAAAATATTTAAACAACTGATCCTTATTGTTTGCAGCGGCTGTTTACTGACAGCATGTGATAAGGATTTTGAAAAGATAAATACCAACCCGTATGCTGTAACATCAATTGATCCTGCTCTCCTGCTTGCCGGTGCTCAACGAACACATATCGGCACCTGGAATGCAGAACACATCATTGTACAGCAATTTGTGGTTCCATACAACACGGGTGCAAACCAGGGTTTTAGTTTTAATGTAGATATTGACCTCAACAGCAATGCCAAGTGGGATCAATCTTATTCCGGAGGTTCAAACGGTAATGCACCACCTGTAAAAAACCTTATTCAGGCATTGAATATCTTGGGTACAAACACACCCCGTGTTAATTTAAGAAGCATGATCCGTATCTGGAAAGCGCAAGTGTTCATGGGCCTGGTTGATAACTATGGTGATGTTCCTTACTCTGAAGCAGGCAAGGCAGTTTCTGATGCGTTGTTTTTTCCAAAATATGATGACGATGCAGCCATTTATGAAGACTTGTACAAAGAGCTCAAAGAATCAATTGCTGCATTAAGCCCAAGTGGTGAATATATTTCAGCTGACCTTTTTTATGGTGCAAATGCACAGCCATCAACCAGAACAACGAATGCTACAGACCAGGTTGCAAAGTGGAAAAAATTGGGCAATTCATTACTGTTACGTTTGGGAATGCGTTACAGCAAACTTGATCCCACAAAAGCTGCCAACATAGTAGCCGAAGCATTTGCCGGTGGCGTAATGACTTCAAATGCAGATAATGCGTTTGTAAAAAATGACGGAACAGCTTTTTCGCAACCTGATAATGCAGCGTTGCGCAACTTCTCTCAATTTAACTACGCTGCAGAGCCATTTGTAAACCAATTAAAATTAACCAACGATCCACGTGGTAAATTCCTGATTGCTCAATACCCCGACCCCGGTGCTATTGCAAACAATCTTACGCCTGATATGGTGTTGGCAAACCAGTATGGTGCACCAATTGGCGTTACCAGTGATGCAATTTTAGCCGGCGCCCCTTACAGAGGTGGCAGAGGATCAGGGTTGAATTACTCTCAGTTCAATGTAAATATTGTTGCAGCTCCAGGTGTGCCTGAGTTTTGGGTAACCTATGCACAAACCTCGTTGTTGCTTGCAGAAGCAGCAAAAAGAGGATGGATACCAGGCGCTGATGCACAAGCCAAGATCTACTATGATAATGCAATTGCAGCTGATATGGCTTCTTATGCATTGTACACTGGCACAACGCCAATAACCGGTGCAGAGGTTACTGCTTATCTAAACGATCCTGCAGTAGCATATACTCCTGCTGATGCATTGCGATTGATTAATACACAATACTGGGTGGTGAATATCAGAAACGGAACAGAAGCGTTTGCCAATTTCAGAAGAAGCGGATTCCCTGCTTTAACACCCAATCCTGTTGCAGGTGCGCTTGGTAGTGTTGGCTTTGCAAGAAGACTTTCTTATCCCGATCTTGAAGCATCTTCCAATACGGCCAACTATAACGCAGGCGCCACGGCTATAGGTGGAGATAAATTATCATCCAGAGTATTTTGGGACAAATTGTAATATCAAAAAAAGCAGCGATGCTTTCATCTTAACTTAAGTCAGTAGTGGAAAATCTGCAAAGCTGATAAAATGTCAAGCACACATCAGTCTTGAAACAGTGACCTATCGTTAGTAACAGACCTTTTGTATCCACAAAGGGTCTTTCCTATACAGCGTAATTGTTAGAATGAAGTAAACTTTGAATATGATAAAAGAGAAACAGATCATTGGATTTAATTCATCAGATGAAGGAACTGAAACTTTTTATTCGTTTAATCCGGCCACCGGAACAAATAACGAATATGTTTTTCCCAAAGCCACAGCTGCAGAAGTTGATATGGCCGCCGAAAAAGCAGCTGCTGCATTTCAGCAGTACTATAAAAAAAGCGGGCATGAAAAAGCAGGCTTTTTAGACGCAATTGCAGAAGAGATTTTGAAAACCGGCGATAAGTTAGTAACGGTGTGCAGCAGCGAAACGGGTTTGCCATCTGCACGTATTGAAGGTGAAAGAGGACGCACAGTTAATCAGTTAAAAATGTTTGCGGCTTTGTTGCGTGAAGGTTCATGGGTTGATGCACGTATAGAAACAGCACTACCCGATCGGGCCCCTATTCCTAAACCTGATATACGTTATATACAAATTGCTATTGGCCCTGTAGCCGTTTTTGGTGCAAGTAATTTTCCGTTGGCATTTTCTGTTGCCGGTGGCGATACTGCTTCTGCTTTGGCCGCAGGTTGCCCCGTTATTGTAAAAGCACACGGTGCACACCCTGCCACTTCAACTATAATTGGTAAAGCAATTCAAACAGCGGCAATAAATACCAATATGCCCGATGGTGTTTTTTCATTATTGTTTGGCGATGGCCCAACCACAGGTATGCAGTTGGTAAAACATCCGCACATTAAAGCTGTTGGTTTTACCGGTTCGTATAAAGGAGGAAAAGCATTGTACGATGCGGCTGTCAGTCGTCCTGAACCTATTCCTGTTTATGCTGAAATGGGCAGCAGCAATCCGGTTTTTATTTTACCTCAGGCAATGAAAGAAAGAGCTGCTGCTATTGCAGCAGGTTATGCTGGTTCCATCACCATGGGTGTTGGACAGTTTTGTACAAACCCCGGTATGCTGTTCTATAATAAAAATGAAGAGGAATTTAAAAACATATTGAAAGAGGAATTTGAAAAAACAAACGGCGGTGTAATGTTGGCACCTGCCATTTATGATTCATACTCAAAAGCTGTGGAACAACAGTTGCATGTAAACGGTGTGGCACAATTAGCAAGCGGCGGCGCTGCAAAAGGAACAGAAAGCAACTATGCAACACCGGTATTGTTCGAAACGAGCAGTGATGTCTTTGAAAAAAATCCTGAACTGAGCGAAGAAATATTTGGCCCCGCAAGCATTACTGTTACAACTACCGGTAAAGATGAAATGATCAATATCGCTAAAAAACTTGCCGGCCATCTCACTGCCACTATTCATGGAACGCATGATGAGTTGGTGGAATACAAAGAACTGATTGATGTACTTGAACAAAAAGTGGGGCGTGTTGTCATCAATGGATTTCCTACAGGTGTGGAAGTGTGTAGTGCAATGGTACACGGTGGTCCGTTTCCCGCAACTACTGATAGTAAGTCTACGTCTGTTGGCACCGCAGCCATCAACCGTTTTACAAGACCGGTATGTTATCAGAACATGCCCGATGCTTTATTACCTGCAGAACTAAAAAATAAAAACACATTGGGTATTTGGCGGTTAATAAATGGCGAGAGGACGAATAAAGATTTAAATTAGCCACAAGGCAACCCGTGAAATTATAAACAGAACAAGATGAGCACACATTTAAGAAGCCACGATTGGTTTGGTAAGAAAAATAAAGACGGCATTATTTACCGCAGCTGGATGAAGAATCAGGGAATGCCTACTGATATGTTTGATGGAAGGCCTGTCATTGGCATTTGTAATACGTTCAGTGAACTCACACCCTGTAATGCACATTTTCGTGATCATGCAGAAGCGGTGAAACGTGGCGTGTTAGAAGCAGGTGGGTTTCCTGTTGAATTTCCCATTATGAGTTTGGGTGAAACGTTGCTGAAACCTACAGCGATGTTGTTCCGTAACCTGGCGAGTATGGATGCAGAAGAAAGTATTCGTGGTAATCCGATCGATGGCGTAGTATTATTAACGGGTTGCGATAAAACAACTCCAAGTACCGTAATGGGTGCAGCAAGTGTTGGCTTACCTACAATTGTTGTACCAGGTGGACCAATGTTGAACGGACGTTACAAAGGACAAACCATCGGCAGCGGTACACATGTGTGGAAGTTTGATGAAGACATGAAGACGGGCAAGATGAACCAGGAAGAAGTTGAATATGCAGAAAGTTGTATGAGCAGAAGCATTGGTCATTGTATGACGATGGGCACTGCAAGTACCATGGCTGTAATGGTTGAATCATTAGGACTAACATTGAGCGGAGCATCAGCAATACCCGCAGCAGACAGCAGAAAGAAAGTAATGGCACAACTCAGCGGACGACGCATTGTTGAAATGGTGAAAGAAAATTTAACCATCGATAAAATTCTTACTCGTGAAGCATTTGAAAATGCCATTAAGGTAAACGCAGCAGTTGGCGGTTCTTCAAATTTCATTATTCATTTAACAGCCATTGCAGGAAGAATTGGTGTTGATTTGAACCTCGATGATTTTGATACATTGGGAAGTAAAATTCCTTTGCTGTTAAATTTAATGCCTTCAGGAAAATACCTGATGGAAGATTTTTACTATGCCGGAGGTTTACCGGTGATATTAAATGAAATGAAAGAACAGCTGCACAAAAACGTCATCACCGTAACAGGAAAAAATCATCACGAAAATATTATCGGCACTACCGATAATTACAATGAAGATGTAATTGCTGCGTATAATAAACCGTTTATCCCGGAAGCTGGTTGTGTGGTGGTGAAAGGGAATTTAGCAACCAATGGTGCTGTTATTAAACCATCGGCTGCAACTCCTGCACTCATGAAACATACCGGTCGTGCTGTGGTGTTTGAAAGTATAGAAGATTATAATGCACGTATTGATGACCCAGCATTAGACATTGATGAAACCTGTGTAATGGTGTTGAAATATGTGGGGCCTGTTGGTTATCCGGGTATGCCGGAAGTGGGCAATATGGCCTTACCAAAAAAAATATTAGAGAAAGGAATTAAAGATATGGTGCGCATCAGCGATGGACGTATGAGCGGCACAGCCTATGGTACAGCCGTATTGCATGTATCACCGGAAAGTGCGATTGGTGGAGCATTAGCTCTTGTTCAGAATGGTGATATGATCGAACTTAACGTAGAAAAGCGTTTATTGCATCTGCATGTCAGCGATGAAGAACTGGCCAAACGCAAAGCAGCATGGTCTGCACCTAAACCGGCGGCTACCCGTGGTTATGTAAGTTTGTATATTAAACATGTGATGGGTGCAGATAAAGGCGCCGACCTGGATTTCTTACAAGGAAGTTCGGGCAGTGAAGTAACGAGAGATTCGCATTGATAGAAACGCTGATGCAGCTGATACGAACGGATTTTGAATACCAAATCATGAAACAAACGATATACACATTACTGATTGCAAGTCTTTTTTCCTGCAATAATGCACAGTCGCAACAACAACCGATGTATAAAACAACAGGTACAATTGAACGGATTGATCCGGCGTTGGATGCCATCATCAAAAAAGAGGCAGTGATTGAAATTATCGCCGAAGGTTTTGAATGGTGCGAAGGACCTGTTTGGGTAGAAAAACACAAGATGCTTTTGTTTTCAGATGTGCCGAGAGATACGGTTTACAAATGGACAGAAGCAAAAGGAAAAGAAGTATATCTCACGCCATCAGGTTACACCGGTACAGAACCAAGAGGCGGTGAAAAAGGTTCGAATGGATTGTTGCTGGATAAAGACGGTAACCTTGTATTATGCCAATGCGGTAACAGGCAAATGGCACGTATGAATGCGCCGTTGGATAAACCAATGCCCAACTATATCTCTATTGCAGGTCAATATAATGGTAAACGTTTCAGCAGTCCGAATGATGCAGCGTATAATAGTGCAGGCGAATTATTTTTAACTGACCCGCCGTATGGATTAGAAACACAAAGTGATCGTGATCCTAAAAAAGAAATTGCTTTCAACGGCGTGTATAAAGTAAAGACCAATGGTGAAGTGGTATTGTTGGTTGATAGTATTCCCCGACCCAACGGTATTGCATTTTTGCCTGGCGAAAAACAGGTGATCATTGCCTGCTCCGATCCACGCAAACCCAACTGGTACATTTATGATGTAAACGGTGATGCGCTTACCAATGGCCGCATCTTTTACAGTACAGCCAACGGACCAAAAGGTTTGAAAGGATTACCCGATGGTTTAAAGATCAGCAGCAATGGAATTGTCTTTGCAAGTGGCCCCGGCGGCATCTGGATCTTCAACAGCGCAGCAAAACTGCTTGGTAAAATACGGGTTGATGAACATGCTTCTAATGTTGCATTATCAGCCGATGAAAAGACAATGTATATCACCAACGATATGCAGGTGCTACGTGTTAAAATGAGAGACTAAATGATACTCCCTCATGAAGAGATTGCCTTTCCTTTTTTTCTTGTTTGCAACTGTTGGATGTGTGGCGCAGGATTCGCTCTATAAGCTTGGGCCTGACTCGTACAGAAAACAAGGCGTACCCAAAGGAACGGTTACAAAGCATGAATGGAAAAGCAAGCTCTATAATAATTTTCGTGAGTATTATATTTATATTCCGGCACAATATGATCCAACGAAGCCTGCAGCATTAATGGTTTTTCAGGACGGGCATAGTTATGTTAATGATTCTGGTGATTTTCGTGTACCGGTTGTTTATGATAATTTAATTCATCAGAAAAAATTACCTGTCACCATTTGTTTGTTTGTAAATCCCGGTCATCCAACAAACGATTATCCGCCTAACAGGTTTGCAGCAAGAAACCGGGCAGACGAATATGATGTATTGGATGATCGTTATTCCACATTGCTGATAGATGAAATTATTCCAGAACTGAAAAAGCAATACAATATCAGCAATGATCCAAAGATGCATGGCATTGGTGGTTTGTCGAGCGGTGCAATTTGTGCTTTTACAGCTGCATGGGAACATCCCGAGTACTTCAGCAAAGTGCTGAGTCATATCGGGAGTTATACCAACATACGGGGAGGAAATAATTATCCATCGATCATTCGAAAACATAAAAAGAAGGAAATAAAAATTTTTATGCAGGATGGAACAAACGATCTGGATAATGAACATGGCAACTGGTGGCTTGCAAACCTTGAAATGGAATCTGCTCTTAAATACAAGGGTTATGAACTTAAATTTGAAAAAGGGTCAGGCACACATAGTGGTAAACATGGTGGCAGTATATTACCCGATTCATTGATCTGGTTATGGAGTGATGTAACGAATAAATAAAACGACAATCATACAAACATGAAATTATTTAAAACGAAAGCAGGCGTAGTAATCGAAAACAACAATCAGTTTTTTGCAGTTCCCGATGAAAGCTGGGACACATTTATCAATGACGATAAAGTGCTTGCAAAAGCAACATCACTTGTGGCGAAATTGCCTGCAGTGGATGCATCAGCTGTAAAGGATGTTTTAGCGCCCATGGGCAGCAACCAGGAATTATGGGCTTGTGGTGTTACATACTATCGCAGCATGGTTGGCCGCCAGGAAGAAAGTAAAGCAGCAGGTGGTGCCGATTTTTACAGCAAAGTATATGAAGCAGAACGCCCGGAGTGTTTTTTCAAAAGTTCGTTTCATCGTGTTGTAGGAAGCAATGATTATGTACGCATTCGTAAAGACAGCACGTGGGATGTGCCGGAACCTGAACTTACATTGGTAGTAACATCATCCGGAAAAATCATTGGTTACACAGTGGGTAACGATATGAGCAGCCGCAGTATTGAAGGCGAAAATCCATTGTACCTGCCACAGGCAAAAACATATGATGGTTGTGCAGCAATTGGTCCATGTATTTATCTTACAAACGAACCACTCGACCCAAATACAACTATTCAACTTACCATCAAACGTAATGCTGCTGTGGTATTTGAAGGAAACATTGCCATCAGTCAAATGAAACGTACACCACAGGAACTGGTTTCGTTCATTTATCGTGAAGCTTCGTTTCCGCATGGTTGTTTAATTATGACCGGTACAGGTATTGTGCCCGGCAGTGATTTCACTTTACAAAGCAATGATGAAATAAGCATTTCAATTCAAGGTATTGGTGAATTAGTGAACACCGTGAAGTAATCATTTGCTATCATTCAAAAAAAAGTTCAGTTGAAACAGTTACGCTATTTATTATTTGCATTACCGCTTGCAGCTATTGGCTTTGCCTCCATGAAAAAAGTAAATCGATCGATTGCACCGGGTCAAACGTTGAAGGATGTGTACAAAGATGCATTCCGAATTGGTACTGCCGTTACACCCTTCATTACTTCCGGCCGTGATAAAGCATCGCAGGAAATTGTGATCAGCCAGTTTAATTCCATTACCGTTGAAAATGTAATGAAAGCGGCATTGATCAATCCCGAACCCGGCGTTTTTAATTTTGGACCTGCTGATGATTTTGTGGCCTTTGGTGAAAAGCACAACATGTTTATTATTGGTCACACATTGGTATGGCACAACCAATGTCCTGCATGGTTTTTTACAAACGCTCAGGGAAAACCAAACAGCAAAGAAGAACAGATTGAACGGTTGCGGAATCATATACAAACAGTTGCCGGACGATATGCCGGTCGTGTACATGCATGGGATGTAGTGAATGAAGTGATTGATGAAGATGGCAACTACCGTCCCACCACATGGGTGAATGCGTTTGGCAATGGTGATACACTTGTTAAATACGCATTTAAGTTTGCTGCACAATACGCACCCAACACTGAATTGTATTATAACGATTTCAATGCATGGCGTCCGTCCAAACGGGATGGCATTGTACGTTTGGTAAAGATGTTGCAGAAAGAAGGCATCCGTATTGATGGCGTGGGTATACAAGGCCATTGGGGTTTGAATTATCCTAAAACAAAATACATTGAAGAGGCGATTGATGCTTATGCTGCCTGCAATGTAAAAGTGATGATTACGGAATTAGATGTGGATGTATTACCGTTAACAAAAGAGGGACAGATCATCGGACAGGGTATGGCTGATAAACAGTTTCAACTGGAAGAGTTCAAAACTTTTTTAGATCCCTATCAAAAAGGATTACCGGATAGTGTGCAACGTTTACTCAGCAACCGTTATGCGGAACTTTTCAGTATCTTTTACAAACGAAAAGAGAAGATTGATCGTGTTACGTTGTGGGGTGTGCATGATGGCATGAACTGGAAAAATGATTACCCCATACCTCGTCGTACAAATTATCCTTTGTTATGGGATCGTCAGCGCCAACCCAAACCTGCTTTGCAGGCGGTCATGGCAGTTCCCGGTAAATAAAAATTTGCTGTCGTTTACGACAGTGCTCAACGATTGTTTGCATGCAGTTACTCATTATACTTGGCGCTATTCTTTTACAGGTTTTTCTTACGGTAAAAAAAATCAATCCGTTCATCTCTTTATTGATCGTTGCAATACTTGCAGGGCTTGCATTAGGTATGCCTGCTCCTGCTTTGTTGAAATCAATTGAAAAAGGCGTGGGCAGTACCTTGGGTGGATTGGCGTTGATTCTTTGTCTTGGTGCTGTACTCGGCAAAATTTTAGAAGCAAGTGGTGCTGCAGAAAAAATTGCCATCACCCTCATTAAAAAATTCGGCGAACAGAATATTCAATGGGCGGTATTGCTCACCGGATTTTTAATCGGCATTCCGCTCTACTATAATGCAGGCTTTGTGATTCTGGTACCATTGGTGTTTATGCTGGCACGTAAAACAGGATTGCCGCTTCTGTACATCGCCATACCAATGGCCGCATCGCTCAGCACCACACATTGTTTTTTACCTCCACATCCCGGCCCGGTTGTATTGGTGAATGCATTCAAAGCAGATATGGGAAAAGTGTTGATGTATGGAATACTGATTGCAATACCTGCGGTAATTGTTGCAGGTCCTTTTCTTGGAAGATTAGTGAAAGGTATTACTTCTAAAGAAACCAACCTGTTTACTCCAATAGAAACAGAGTTGAAAGAATTGCCAGCAGCCTTACCAAGTTTTTTAATTGCTTTACTTCCTGTATTACTCATTTCACTGGCAGTGGTTGCACAAAATTTTCTGACCGAAGGATTTTTAAAAACTGCATGCCTGTTTATTGGTGATTCCACCATCGCTTTATTTATCGCTGTGCTTTTAGCGCTGTATGTTTTTGGCATCCGCAAGAATATTCCCATGGAAAAAACAATGAAATGGTTGAGTGACGGTATCTCCGGAATCGCCATGATCTTACTCATCATTACTGCTGGTGGTGTATTTAAACAGGTATTACAAGATAGCGGCACCGGCGATTACATCGCTTCCTTCAGCAGCAAATGGCAAATGCCACCGTTGATCTTTGCATGGGTGATTACGGCTTTATTACGTGTTACAATTGGTTCTGCAACGGTAGCAGGTATTACCGCTGCGGG
>NZ_CAMLGT010000030.1 GCF_946479605.1 uncultured Lacibacter sp. | reverse complement strand
TGCAATAGGCTTTTGTAATACCAATCACTTCCCTGATTTTGTTTGGTGCCACACCTAAGCCTGTGCTTACACCGGCCGAAATAGTGTTGGATGAGGTAACAAACGGAAATGTACCAAAATCAATATCCAGCATACTGCCCTGCGCACCTTCCGCTAATACCTGCTTGCCTTCTGCTATTTTCTGATTGATAAAATATTCACCATTTACTATATTGAGTGTTTTCAAAAACTCAACTGCTGCAAAAAACTCTTTTTCCCACTCGCTAATGTCTTCTGTAAAATTGTAATTACCCAGCAGCTGCAAATGTTTTGCTTTCAGCTTTTCATACAATTTATTGAATTCAGGATCCAACAGATCGCCTACACGCAATGCATTACGGCCTGTTTTATCCATATAAGCAGGACCAATTCCTTTTAAAGTTGAACCGATCTTTTCATCGCCTTTGGCCAGCTCAGCAGCTTTATCCAACGCACGGTGTGTGGGCACAATAATGTTTGTGCGCTGTGCAATAAAGAGGTTTTCTTTTACATCAACACCCATTGCCGCCACCTTCTCACATTCTTTTTTGAGTGTAACCGGGTCGAGCACCACACCGTTACCAATGAGGTTGACAATGCCTTTGTGAAAAATACCGCTGGGGATCTGGTGCAGCACCACTTTTTCACCATTTACATACAATGTGTGCCCTGCATTGGGACCGCCCTGGAAACGTGCAATCACATCATACTTGGGAGCAAAAAAGTCAACAATTTTTCCTTTTCCTTCATCGCCCCACTGGAGCCCGAGAATTACATCAACCATAAAAAAGTTTGAGAGGATTATTTTGAAGCCGCAAAAATAAGAGAATACAAAGGGCAAGCCGCAAAAAAATGCGGGTGTGGGAAAAGAAATTATTGCTCAGTATCGTAACGCTCCACTTTCTGAATGCCCGTTAGTTTATACAGGCGTGAAACAAGATCGTCCAGTTCATCTTTATCATGCACAAATAACTTGATATTGCCCTGGAACACACCTTCCTTTGCTTCAATGGTAATGGCGCTGATGTTTAACCGCATTTCACTGCTGATGAGGTTGGTGATCTTGCTCACTACACCCACATCGTCCACACCAATGATTTTAACACCTGTGAGGAAAGAAATTTCTTTGTTCTTGGCCCATTTGGTTTTTACTACACGGTGGCCAAAGTTCGAAAGCAACCTTGATGCGTTGGGGCAACTGGTGCGGTGAATGATCAACCCTTTTCCGGTTGATACAAATCCAAATACATCATCGCCGGGAATGGGCTTACAACAGTTTGCCAGGGTGTACACGATCCTGTCGCTGCTTTCACCAAAAATGATGAGTTCAGAATCTTTATGCGATGGCTTATTAGGATCGTATTCAGGCTTTGGTTCAAGAACCGGTTTCACCGGCTTCGGCAATTCAAATTTATCGCCATGCAGCTGCAGCTCTTTCAGCTCTTTCAGGTCAACTGTTTTTGTAGCGATCTTATAATACAGTTCAAGGTGCGAAGGAATTTTAAAGAACTGTATAAGCGTATCAACATTCTGCACATCGTACGATGCTCCCATTTGCTCCAGCTTGCGCTGCAGCACATACTTTCCTTCGTCGGCTACTTTCCGCTTTTCTTCTTTTAATGCATCCTTGATCTTGTTGCGGGCTTTGGCCGTTACCACAAAGCTGAGCCAGTCTTCGCTTGGCTTTTGTTTGCTGCTGGTAATAATTTCTATCTGGTCGCCGCTACGCAACTTGTGTGCAATAGGCACCAGTTTGTGATTCACTTTTGCACCAATACAACGGCTGCCCACATCACTATGCACACTAAATGCAAAATCAAGTGCGGTTGCACTAACGGGCAACATTTTCACATCGCCTTTTGGTGTGTACACATAAATTTCTTCTGCCAGAAAAGAGCTTTTGAAATCCTGCAGAAAATCAATGGAACTGCTGTCCTGTGTTGTTAATGCTTCACGAATATTATGGAACCATTTATCAAAACGGTCTTCATCGCCTGTACCTTCTTTGTATTTCCAGTGCGCCGCCAAACCTTTCTCTGCAATTTCATTCATCCGCTTGGTGCGTATCTGCACTTCCACCCATTTACCCTGCGGCCCCATTACGGTTGTGTGTAACGCTTCGTAACCATTGCTTTTCGGATTACTCAGCCAGTCACGCAAGCGCTCAGGCGACGGTGTGTACATATCCGTTACAATTGAATATGCTTTCCAGCAATCTTCTTTCTCTCTTTCGTGCGGAGAATCGATGATGATGCGGATGGCAAACAGATCGTACACTTCTTCAAACGTTACGCCTTTCTTTTTGATTTTATTGGAAATGGAGTGAATGGACTTAGGACGGCCATACAATTCAAAACTCTGGAAACCTGCACGTTCAAGTTTTTCCTTTATTGGTTTTACAAACTCATTGATATAACGGCTTCTTTCCCGTTTGGTTTCACTAAGCTTACGTGCAATTTCTTTATAGGTATCCGGCTCCAGGTACTTCATGGACAGGTCTTCCATCTCGGTTTTGATGTTATACAAACCAAGACGATGTGCCAGCGGTGCATAGACATATACTGTTTCGCTGGATATCTTCAGTTGTTTTTCCCGCTTCATACTGTCCAGTGTCCGCATATTGTGCAGGCGGTCAGCCAGCTTTATCAGGATCACACGGGGATCATCGGTAAGCGTCAGTAATATTTTTTTGAAATTTTCTGCCTGCTGCGTGGAGTTGGCATCTACAACTGTAGAGATCTTCGTGAGTCCATCAATAATACGGGCAATCTCGTTTCCAAACTCACGGGCAATATCTTCAAGCGTAATATCGGTGTCCTCCACCGTATCGTGCAGCAAAGCACAAATGGTTGAACGCACACCGAGGCCTATTTCTTCCACGCATATCTGTGCCACTGCCAGCGGATGCAGGATATAAGGTTCACCGCTTTTGCGGCGCATGGTCTGGTGGGCTTCCGCCGCCATTTCAAAGGCAATACGCACCAGTTCCTTATCGCCTTTTTTCAACTTCGTTTTGAGCGAACGTAACAAACTACGGTAATGGCGAAGGATTTCCTTTTTTTCCTGTTCCGGGGTAAGGGTATAGGTCGGTATGTTAATTGTTGAGTCCAGTAAATGCGAATTTACGAAAAACAGGTTTTCCAAAACGCATGAAATGCTGAAACCCCCTACCTTTGCAAACCATTTTAAAAAGGTCCAACCAACAAAAACCAATATTCAACGCTCACAGCAGTACTGAAATTTGGATTTTGAAGATTGGATGTTCGCTCTTCCGGATGTGGTGAAATTGGTAGACACGTCAGACTTAGGATCTGATGCCGTGAGGTGTGGGGGTTCGAGTCCCTCCATCCGGACAAAACAACTACAGTTTAAGGTTTAATGTTAAACGTTTCAACGTGCTGTTAAACCTTAAACTTTAAACATTTAAACGTTCAACGCTATTTATGGCAACAGTAACAAGAGAAAACATTGGGTTGTTAAATGACAAACTCACTGTAAAGATCACCAAGGAAGAATATTTTCCTGCGTTTGAAAAAACATTGAAAACGTATAGCAAGCAGGCGAATATTCCCGGCTTCCGTAAAGGCATGGTTCCTGCCGGAATGGTGAAGAAGATGTATGGCCCCGGTATTTTTACCGAAGAAGTGATCCGCAATATTGAAAAAGGATTGAACGATTACCTGGTAAATGAGAAACTGGACATTTTTGCCCAGCCACTTCCTCTTACCAATACGGAGTTTAAACCAAACATGGATCAACCGGCTGATTACAGCTTTGATTTTGAAATTGGTTTGAAGCCTGCGTTTGAGATCAACCTTGGCAACATCAGTGCTCCATACTATCGTGTAAAAGCTACGGCCGACATGGTGAACGAAGAAATTGAGCGCCTGCAAACCCGTTTCGGTAAAATGACCGAACCGGAAGCCGTAAACAGCGACGACAATGTGCTGAACCTGACGTTTGAAGAAAGCGATGCAGAAGGTAATGTGGTTGAAGGCGGTACTAAAAAAGACAACTCTCTCCTGGTTAAGTATTTTACACCTGCTTACCGCACTCAGCTGCAGGGTAAAAAGAAAGACGATACCATTGTGATTACACTGGCCGATGCATTTGAAGAAAAAGAACGCAACTGGGTAGTGAGTGATCTTGGTTTGAAAGATGCTGCTGAAGCAGAAGGAAAAAATTTCAAACTCACCATCACAAAGGTTGGTTTGATTGAGAAGCGTGAATTGAACGAAGAGTTTTTTAAAGAAGCTTTACCCGGTAAAGACATTACAACTGAAGCTGATTTCCGTGCAGCTGTTGAAGCCGATATCCAGGCTTACTGGGATCGCCAAAGCAGCAACCAGATCCAGCACCACCTGTACCATGTATTGTTAGATGATACAAAAATGGAACTGCCTGAAAGCTTCCTGAAAAAATGGTTGGCTACTTCCGGCGAAAAACCAAAGTCGGCTGAAGAAGTGGAAGCTGAGTTTCCAACCTTCAACAACCAGCTCCGCTGGACATTGATCACGGATAAGATCATTACTGAAAATAAACTGGACGTTACACAGGAAGAACTGAAAGAAAGTATGCGCCAGCAGGTGTTAAGCTATTTCGGCAGTATGAGCCTTGGTGATGGCAACCTGGAATGGTTAGATCAGTATGTTGATGGTTTATTGAAAGATGAACAGCAGGTTGATCAGACTTACCGCCGCCTTGTTACTGAAAAAGTGTTTGTGTGGGCAGAAGGCCAGGTAAAGAAAGATGAAAAAGAGATCAGCTCTGAAGAGTTTATTAAAATGAACGAAGAGCACCAACATCACCATCATTAGTAATTACGAGGTACGAAGTTGGATGTACGAAATAGAAAAGCCCGCTGTTAAGAACAGCGGGCTTTTCATTTAGTCTTGGATTGAGCAAGCATGTAAAATCTAAAATCTGCAATAAACCCAGCCATAATAACCGACCTACAACAACTTTCTACTTTCCACTTCCCACTTTCGACTTGCGTTCTGCCTTAATGTCCTGCTTTTGCAGCTTGCATGGTATTTGAAAAAGCTAAACTGCAATTTTATTGCGGGCTTTTGAGCCAGGAAGAATCAATGCGATCTTTTTTCATGATCCATCACTAACTTGGGTTGTAAATATTCCTGTTGGTTCCTATTCCAAACGATTCCCTTAACTTCAAACCGGAAAATAAACGATTATGGATTTGAATAAAGAATTTGAGAAATACGCCGTGAAACACCGTGGTATCTCCGGCGCAACTTTGCACAATTATCAAAACGCTTTCACCCCTACTAATCTTACGCCATACATTATTGAAGAGCGTCCGCTGAACGTAGCCAGCATGGATGTTTTTTCACGTTTAATGATGGACCGTATCATTTTCATGGGCGAACCTGTTAATGATTATGTTGCAAACATTGTAACTGCACAGTTATTGTTTTTAGAAAGTACCGACCGCACACGTGATATACAGATGTACATCAACAGCCCGGGCGGCAGTATTTATGCCGGTCTTGGTATTTATGATACCATGCAGTACATCACCCCCGATGTAAGCACCATTACCATTGGTATGGCGGCAAGTATGGGTGCAGTGCTGATGTGTGCAGGTACAGCCGGTAAGCGTACCGCTCTGAAACATTCACGCATTATGCTGCATCAACCTTATGGTGGTGCGGGTGGCCAGGCAACAGACATACAGATCATGGTAAATGAAGTGAAGAAACTGAAAGAAGAACTGTATGAAATCATTTCTTACCACAGTGGTCAGCCTTTTGAAAAAGTAAAAGAAGACAGCGACCGTGATTTCTGGATGACAGCTGCCGAAGCAAAAGAATATGGACTTGTTGATGAAGTACTGGTAATGAATCCACGTAAATCAAAAGACAGCTAAACCTCAAAACAGTTACAACAATGAAGCAATATAATTTACAGTTTCCTGTTCGTTTCGAAGATGAAGAAGATGAGCCAAAAGAAAACCCGTTTGAAAACTTAACGGCTGCCTTTGGTCCATACAACAAGAAATTTTTAGAACAGCGCAAGATATTTTTCTGGGGTGTTGTGCACGATAACTCTGCAAAAGAGATCGTCAACAAACTGCTGTACTTAGATGCAGTAAAACCAGGTGAAGAAATTAAACTCTATATCAACAGCCCCGGTGGTGTGGTAACAAGCGGTATGGTTATTTATGATACCATGCAACTCATCAGCTCACCTGTTAGTACAATCTGTATGGGTATGGCTGCATCAATGGGTTCTATCCTGTTGAGCGGTGGTACAAAAGGTAAGCGTTACATTTTCCCGAGTGGAGAAGTAATGATCCACCAGCCAAGCATTGGTGGTGCACAAGGCACCAGTGCAGATCTTGAGATCATTGCAGCACAAATTGCCAAAACAAAGGAAATGGGCGCTAAAATACTTGCAGAAAACTGCGGCAAAACAGTTGAGCAGGTGTTAAAAGATTTTGACCGTGATTACTGGATGGATGCCAACGAAGCTGTGAAATACGGCATCGTGGATGGCATCTTAGATAAGCTGTAGTCAATTATTTACAGCAGCAAAAGGGATGGAAACTTGTAGTATTCCATCCCTTTTTTATCATTCTACTACCTTAATTAAAAAGCATTATTATCTTTGAGTTGGCTTTGTATAACCAAACCAACCTGAAAAATCCATTTCAAAATGGCGAAAAACAATATGTTGCACTGTTCTTTTTGTGGCCGCAGCAGGGATGAGGTAAAGATCCTGATTGCCGGGCAGGAAGGACATATCTGTGAAAACTGCGTAGAACATGCACAGGAGATCATTGCACAGGAGTTGCTGCTCCGCAATGAAGCAACCACTTCCAGCTTTAAACTCAACGTTAAAAAACCGGTAGAGATCAAACGCTTCCTTGATGAATACATCATTGGTCAGGATGAAGCCAAGAAAACACTGGCAGTTGCAGTTTACAATCACTACAAACGTTTAAAACAAAAAGCAGAAAGCGAAATAGAAATTGAGAAAAGCAATATTGTAATGGTGGGCGAAACCGGTACCGGTAAAACCTTACTTGCAAAAACAATTGCCAAACTTCTGAATGTTCCTTTTGCTATTGTTGATGCGACTGTATTTACAGAAGCCGGTTATGTGGGCGAAGATGTGGAAAGTATTCTTACCCGTTTGTTACAGGTTTGTAACTACGACGTAGCTGCTGCAGAAAAGGGTATCGTCTATATTGATGAGATCGATAAAATTGCACGTAAAGGCGACAACCCTTCTATTACACGTGATGTAAGTGGTGAAGGTGTGCAGCAAGGTATGTTGAAATTGCTCGAAGGAACAGAAGTATTGGTTCCACCACAAGGCGGACGTAAACATCCGGAGCAAAAGCTCATCAAGATCAACACACAAAACATTCTCTTTATTTGCGGTGGTGCGTTTGATGGTATTGATAAAGTGATTGCACGCCGTGTTAACACCAATGCCATTGGTTTTAATGTAAACAAAGAAGAACAGGAGCATATGAAGAAGAACCTTCTGCAGTATGTAAATGCACAGGATCTGAAAAGCTTTGGCCTTATTCCTGAGCTGCTGGGCCGTTTACCGGTTGTTACCTATCTCAATCCGCTTGATGCAGAAACACTCCGTGAAATTCTTGTTACGCCAAAGAATGCACTCATTAAACAATACAAAAAACTGTTTGAGCTGGAAGGCATTGAACTGATTGTTGATAATGATGTGTATGATTTTATGGTGGCAAAAGCTATGGAGTACAAATTGGGTGCACGTGGCTTACGTAGTATCTGCGAAAGTATTTTAACCGATGCAATGTTTGACTTACCGGGCAGTGAGGAAAAACAATTCCATCTTACACTTGATTATGCAGTACATAAGTTTGACAAGAGCAAACTTGGTATGTTGAAAGTGGCGTAGGCTCAAGTACGAATTACGAAGTTGGAGATATAATAATTGAACCTGTTGAGTAAAATCAACAGGTTTTTTCTTTTTCTTGATACAACACTTTAAATTTTTAACTTCCCACTTTAAACACGAAGAAATGCAGGATCTCATCAACCGGTTAATGGAAAAAGGATTAACAGAACAACAGGCTTATGATGCCATTGATGTTATCAAAAATTTTGCGAAAGAAAAGTTCCCCATTTTTGGCGGGGCTATTGACAAACTGTTCAGCAAGTACGGGCCAAAGGAAGAAGATGATTTTTTAGATTAAAGAACAAAGCCGCTCCTTTCGGAACGGCCTGCTTTCTCTCATGCTTCGATACTATTTTAGTTGCTCTCGTGCAATTACAATTTTTTGTATTTCGCTGGTACCTTCTCCAATAGTACATAATTTACTGTCACGATAAAATTTCTCTACCGGAAAATCTTTGGTGTAACCATAACCACCAAATATCTGCACAGCATCATTACTTACTTTCACCGCCACTTCACTTGCATAATACTTTGCCATGGCACCTGCTTCAGTTACTTTCTCTCCCCTGTTTTTAAGATCAGCAGCTTTCATGATCAGTAATTCAGCAGCGGCTATTTCTGTAGCCATATCCGCCAGTTTGAAAGAGATTCCCTGAAAATTAGCAATGGGTTGATCGAACTGATACCGCTCCTGCGAATATTTCAATGCAGCTTCAAATGCTCCTTTTGCAATTCCTAATGATAAAGCAGCAATGGAGATACGTCCGCCATCCAGTATTTTCAAAGCCTGCCTGAAACCATCACCCACTTCACCAATCCTGTTTGCATCAGGAATACGGCAGTTATCAAAAATCATTTCTGCCGTTTCACTTGCACGCATGCCCAACTTGTTTTCTTTTTTACCGGCTTTAAAGCCAGCTGTACCCCGTTCAACAATAAATGCAGTTGAATTAGCACTTGTTCTTGGTTCACCAGTACGTGCAACCACTACTGCCAACTCTGCACTAATGCCGTGCGTGATCCAGCATTTGGTTCCGTTCAATATCCATTCATCGCCTTCCTTCACCGCTGTTGTTTTCATGTTGCCTGCATCACTTCCGGTGTTGGGTTCTGTTAAACCCCATGCTCCTATCCAATCGCCGCTTGCCAGCTTTGGTAAATACATTCGCTTTTGTTCTTCGCTTGCGCAATAAAGAATATGCCCTGTGCAAAGCGAATTATGTGCAGCAAGACTCAACCCCACTGAACCACACACTTTTGCCGTTTCAACAATAGCTGCTACATACTCATGGTAACCGAAGCCACTTCCACCATACTCTTCCGGAACAAAAATGCCCAGCAGCCCCAGCTTACCCATTTCCTGCAACGTTTCCTTTGGAAAATGCTGGCTTTCATCCCACTCCATTACATGTGGCCGAATATGTTTTTGTGCAAAATCCCTGGCCAGCTGTGCTACCTGCTCTGTTATTTCATTCTGTTTAAAATCCATTGCTTGTGTTTATATTCTGCTGACGGCTTTAAATAAGTTGAGCCATGAACTGACCTTTCAACCAGCACCATGACTCAACTATTTTACATATAGCAATCAATCGAAACGGCACTGCAAATATAGGTATTACTAACAAATGTTAGCAGTATAGATAAAAAAATTTATTCCACAGTAAGATAAGGATTGATCTTCTGGAAAAGAGGTTCGTCAATGATCATTATTTTCTTTAGATCGGCAACAGTTGAAAATTGCCCATGCTGGCTCCTGTACTGCACAATAGCATTTGCCACTGGAAAGCTGATATAAGGATGCGCTTTCAGATCGTTAACGGTGGAGTTATTGATGTTGATGCGATTAAAGACTGATCCATCGGTGTGCAGTTGCGTCTTTATTTTCTGGAATACAGAGTCGGGCAATCCATAGGTTTCAGCTACCTGGTTAACAGAAACAAAACCGCCCAGTTTATTTCTGAAATTAACGATCCGCTTTGCATAAGCCGAACCAATGCCTTTCAATTGTTTCCACTGTGTTGTATCGGCCTGGTTGATGTTGATCAAAAAAGTTTCTTTCCGTTCCGGCTTGTTTTCAAAAACCGTTGCGGGTGCTGATGTTTCAACAGCTTTATTACTTTTTTCCAGCTTCACATAGGGAAGAAGACGATTGTACTCTTCCTGCCGCAAACCATAGATCCGTTGCAAATCATCGGGTTTATAAAACTTTCCTCCTTTACTGCGGTACTTCAAAATGGTTTGTACTGTTTTATCACGCAAGCCTAAGCGCTTCCAATCTGTTTCAGATGCTGTATTGGGGTCAAAGAAAAACAACTCGCCAACTCTTTGATCGTTCCTGAAACGTTCAAACCTTGATTCTTGGGGCTGGTACAGATCTGCATCAGCATAAGCAACCGACATGCTTTCATTTTTTTCAGGCATGATCTTTAAAGCTTCCAGCTCACGCTGCGCCACGGTGTCAACCACCAGCTCAATATCATTTTTTACAAGAAAAGGAAACAGTGTGGGCAATAGTGAAAACAGTAAGGCCAATACAGCAAGAAGAAGAATGGCATTACGTTCTTTTTTTGTGAAGGAGAAATAATCCTTCATCCATTTGGTTCGGGTAAACTGCATCCTCTAAAATAGCAGCTCGTGAAGAAAAAAGAAATACTACAAAGCGGGTATTACTCAGTAGTTCAATACAAGACCATCGTGTGCAAGATGGATACCCTGCGGTAATTCTTTTGACACTTCTTCGTGCAACCCAAGCTGGTGACTGATGTGTGTGAAGTATGCTTCAGGCACTTCCAGTTCCTGCACAAGTTGTACCGCTTCTTCCAGGTTGAAATGGGAAATATGCTTTTCTTTCCTGAGCGCATTCAACACCATGGCTTTACTTCCCCTGATCTTTTGCTTTTCATTTTCCTCAATGAAATTAGCATCGGTGATATAGGTAAACGGTCCCAAACGAAAACCCATGACCGGCATTTTCAAATGCCAGACCATCACAGGTTCTATCAAAAGATCATTAATGGTAAATGGTTGCTCAGTAATTGTGTTGAGGTTTATTTCCGGCACACCAGGATAACGGGTATCGGAAAATGCATAATAGAAATCCCTGCGCAATGCTTCTTCAGTAAGATAATTGCAGTACACATCCATTGGCTTTCGGGTAAGGTAATTGAAGGCCCTTACATCATCAAGCCCGGCAATGTGATCTTTATGCGGATGAGTAAAAATAATTGCGTCAACTTTTTTTACACCTAAACGCAACATCTGGTAACGGAAATCAGGACCCGAATCAACAATGATGGTGGTATTAGGAGTTTCCACCATAATACTGCTGCGTAACCGGTTATCCTGGGGATTGGGCGAAGTACACACTTCACAATCGCAACCGATCATGGGAACACCGCTGCTGGTTCCTGTGCCGAGAAAAGTTATTTTAACGGGGGGATAACTCACAAAGTAAAATTAAAAATGAAAAATGGAAAAGGTGAAATGAAAAAGGACTGAGATTACAGGTATTCCATTCTTCATTTTTAATTTCTCATTCTTCATTTCTGATTATTCATTGGTTGCTTTTGCGGCAGCCAGTGCCATCACTTCTTCATAGAGTTTTTGCGAACCTGCAGTAAGTGCATCAAAGCTGATATTTACATTAGGAATAAGCTCCAGCAATGTGTTTACCCGGCTTTCAAGCATCAGGAATTTATTCAACACCACCACTTTCTTTTGCTCAAGAATACAATAGCCACTCTGGAAAGTGCCACGTTCGTAACGAACAACGTAGCCGCTTTCTTCCAGTATATCTTCTAATTTGTCTAATGTTGTCTGATTCAGTTTCATGCCCCTATCCCCTAAAGGAGTATTTAGTACTGTGCAAATTTACCTTTACTGGCGCTTATAACCTGTTTAGTCATACGGGACTTTTCCACAGTTGTGAGTGGTTTATTCTGCTAACCAAACAAACAAACGCCAAAGTTTTAGAAAAACAAGAAGTATAGAAAACAAAGCGATTCCTCCAGCAATAAGCAAACAGCTTATCCGTGTTTCTTTTTTTCGGGACAGAATCACCAAAATCAACGCTGTCAAACCAAATAGAGCTAAATAGTATTGGTACAGGTAATCAATAGCTGCATGCAATGGAAAAAAAGCCCTGTCTTTTCCAGTGGACTCAAAATAATCTTGTGAAATTTTGAAATTAATAATCAAAGTACAAATCATTGAAATTGTACTTAACCAAAAGGAGTATCTGAGGAAATTCTTCTTCATTCTCCTTTACTTGCTCGTCATCCGTACCACTGGAATGATCATTTCCTCAAGACTAACGCCTCCATGCTGAAAAGTATTACGGTAATAGTTTGCGTAATAATTGTAATTATTGGGATAGCAGAGATACATATCCTCTCTTGCAAAAATGAACGATGAGTTTACGTTGGGAGAAGGCAGTCCTGCTTCAGCAGGATCACGAAAAGCCAACACCTCTTTTGGTTCAAAATTAAGGTTGCGGCCATGTTTATAGCGGATGTTGGTGGTGGTCTCTTTATCACCAATTACTTTGGCTGGTTTTTGTACCCTGATGCTGCCATGATCGGTCGCCATTACAATATTGATCTTTTTGTCAGCTATTTTTTTCAATGCCTGGTTCAGTGGCGAATGTTCAAACCAGCTGGCCGTAATGCTTCGGTAACTCTTTTCATCGTTTGCCAGTTCCTTCAGCACTTCCATTTCAGTACGTGCATGGCTGAGCATATCTACAAAATTGTACACAATCACATTTATATCATTCTGCAACAGGTTATGGATATTGTTCACCAGCTCCTGCCCCGCCTGGTGATTGAGCACTTTTGTAAACGATATTTTCAGATCCGATTTGCCCAACCGTTTTAACTGCTCACGGAAAAACTCTTCTTCGTGCAGGTTTTTTCCACCTTCTTCATAGTCATTTTTCCATTGCTTAGGAAATTTTTTTTCAATATCAATGGGCATTAACCCGCTGAAAATGGCATTGCGGCTGTACTGGGTTGCTGTTGGAAGAATCGCATAAAAAGAATCCTCTTCAGCTATACGGAAATTTTCAGCAAAAATGGGCTGTATTGCCTTCCACTGGTCGAACCGCAGATTATCAATGAGAATAAAAAACAAAGGCGTTCCCTTTTCTGCATGTGGCAATACTTTAAACTGAAGTAAAGTATGACTCATGATGGGAGCTTCTGATGATTTGGGTTTCACCCAATCGGCATAGTTGCGTGAAATGTATTTGAAGTATTCATTGTTTGCTTCGCTCTTCTGTTGTTGTAACACTTCACTCATTTCGGGACTGTCTGCTTTGCCAATCTCCAGTTCCCAATACACCAGTTTTTTATAAATATCCATCCACTCGTTGTAATTAGGATTACTGTTGAGTGCCATGAACAAATTGCGGAATTGCTGCTGGTAAGCCGATGTTGTTTTTTCACTTACCAATCTTTTATTATCAATGATCTTTTTTAAACTCAGCAGCACCTGGTTCGGGTTCACGGGTTTGATCAGGTAATCGCTGATCTGCGAACCAATGGCATCATCCATCAGGTTTTCTGTTTCATTTTTTGTAATGAGCACCACCGGAATGGATTGGTTTACTTCTTTGATCTTTGTGAGCGTTTCCAAACCTGTAATACCGGGCATGGTTTCATCCATCAACACCACATCCACCGGGTTTTCCTTTACAAAATCAATGGCATCAAATCCGTTGGTAAAGGTTTGCACCTCGTAGCCTTTGTTTTCAAGAAAAAGTTTTTGCGATTGCAGACTTTCAATCTCATCATCAACCCAAAGTATTTTTGCTAATGCCATGCTAAGTGGTTTATTACGAAAGTAAAGTGCTCAAGGTACAAGATTCAACGCACAAGACATTACCTTTGCACACTTGCCCGATGGATATTTAACAGTTTAACACATGAAATTCCGAAAAATAGTCAATGATCCGGTGTATGGGTTTATTACGTTTGATGATGAGTTGATCTACCGGGTTCTTTCGCATCCTTTTTACCAACGACTCCGCCGCATTCATCAAATGGCAATGGCTCATTTGGTGTATCCCGGTGCAGTGCATACAAGACTGCATCACAGCATGGGCGCTTATCACCTCATGTGCCAGGCATTAACAGAGTTAAAAGGAAAAGGGGTTGACATTACTGCAGCAGAAGAACAAGCTGCTAAACTGGCCATTCTCCTGCACGATGTGGGGCATGGCCCTTTCAGTCATGCACTGGAACATGTACTGATTGAAGATGTGCACCACGAAGAAATTTCATTGCTCATTTTTGAATACCTGAACAAAGAATTGAACGGCCAGCTTGATCTTGCCATCAGCATTTTCAAAGGCAGTTACCAGAAGCTCTTTCTGCACCAGCTCATCAGCAGCCAGCTTGATGTGGACCGGATGGATTACCTGACACGTGACAGTTTTTACAGCGGTGTAAGTGAAGGTGTGATTGGGTACGACCGTATCATTAAAATGATGGTGGTCCACAACAACGAGTTAATGGTGGAAGAAAAAGCAGTGTACAGTATTGAAAAATTTCTTGTTGCCCGCCGCCTCATGTACTGGCAGGCTTACCTGCACAAAACAGTATTAAGTGCAGAAAATATGCTGGTAAAAATTCTTGAACGGGCCAAGCAACTGGCACGGCAGGAAGAAGGATTGTTTTCCTCCAGTGCATTATTGGACGAATTTTTGCGGACTACACAATCGTCGGCATTTATCCGTAACAACCTGGCTAAGTTTTGCGAACTGGACGATTATGATGTGCTGGCATCCATCAAAAAATGGATGCACCACCCTGATAAGGTGTTGAGCACATTAAGCCAGTGGCTGTTAAACAGGAATATGCTGAAGACAAAACTGCAGATGGAACCATTTGATGAAAAAGAAATTGAAGCTGTGCAGCGAAAAGCAATGGAACATTTGTCGTTAACTGAGGAAGAAGCCGGTTATTTTGTGTTTAACGGAATTGCAGAGAACAGGATGTACAACCCCGGTAATGAACATATTAATATTCTTTACAAAGACGGTACTGTAAAAGATATTTCGCAAGTAGAATATGGACTGATTCATAAAGCTATTCACAGCCCGGTTCGTAAGTTCTATCTTTGCCGGCCTTCGTTCGCATAAAAAGTGAACAAATGACATCATAAAACATTGCACCGCATCGTTTTTGAAAGTAACTTTAAAACAACTAAGACAGGATACATGGAGTTTTCGGCCTCGCAAATTGCGCTCATCATTAAAGGTTCGGTAGAGGGTAATCCCAATGCAACAGTCAGTTCTTTCAGTAAAATTGAAGAAGCAGTTGCCGGCCAGCTCGCCTTTTTAGCCAATCCCAAATACGAAGATTATTTATACAGCACAGGTGCTTCTATCATCATTATAAACGAAGCACAGGAACTGAAACAACCCCTTGCTGCCACACTTATACGTGTACCGGATGCTTATAGCGCCTTTGCCACTTTGCTTCAGGCTTATGAGCAGATCATGGAACAGAAAATGGTGGGCATACAGGAACCATCCTTTGTTGCCAAAACCGCTTCTATCAGTGAAAATGTGTTTGTTGGGGCGTTCAGCTACATTGGCGAAAATGTAAAACTGGGTAAAAATGTAAAAATTCATCCTCATTGCTTTTTGGGCAATAATGTGGTGATTGGTGATAACAGCATTCTTCATCCGGGGGTTAAGATCTACCATGATTGTAAAGTGGGCCAAAAAGTGATCATTCATGCCGGAACGGTACTGGGTGGGGATGGTTTTGGTTTTGCACCCCAGCCCGATGGCACTTATAAGAAAGTACCCCAGATAGGCAATGTGGTGGTGGAAGATGAAGTGGAGATTGGCTCAAATTGTACGATAGACAGGGCTACCATGGGTTCAACCATTATTCACCATGGCGCCAAGCTCGACAACCTTATTCAGATTGCCCATAATGTGGAAATTGGCACCTACACCGTTATTGCAGCCCAAACCGGCGTAAGCGGCAGTACCAAAATCGGCAGCAGAGTAATGATTGGCGGACAGGCAGGTATTGTGGGGCACATCACTATTGCCGATGGCAGCCGCATCAATGCTCAAAGCGGAGTAAGCAAATCACTTAAACAACCAAACAGTGTGGTAACCGGTTCACCGGCATTTGACTATACCAGCACCCTGCGCAGTCAGGCTATTTTCCGCAGCCTGCCCGATATGGAAAAGCGCATTGCTGAGCTGGAAATACTCATTAAGCAGCTAATGGCTGAAAAAGAAAGTATTTAGCCGGATTGACGCTTACAATCGTTTCACCTCTTTTTTATTACTTTCGTGCCCATGAATCAGAGTAACGGCAACAGTCATTCCAACCAACATACACTTGCTGAGCCAATTACAATTTCCGGAGTAGGTATTCATACCGGGGCCGCAGTAAGCATGACATTAGAACCAGCCGAACCAAATACAGGTATTGTTTTTCAACGGATTGATCTTGAAAACCAACCTACAGTTAAGGCCGATGTTGATTTTGTAGCAGAAACAAACCGCAGCACCACTCTTTCAAACAATGGCGCATCGGTAAGTACAGTGGAACATTTACTTGCTGCCTTTGCCGGTTGTGAAATTGATAATGTGCTGGTGAAGATCGATGGACCGGAAGTTCCTATTCTCGACGGCAGCTCACATCCCTTTGTGGAAGTATTACAAAAAGCCGGTCGTAAAAAACAGGATGCCATTAAAACATGGTACAGCATCGATCACAATATTTATTTCCTTGATGAAAACAAGAAGGTGGAAATGGTGGCAATGCCTGCCGATACCTTCCGCATCAACACACTCATCGATTTTAACTCACCTGTGCTTGGTACACAACATGCACAAATGAGCAATATTGCTGAGTTTAATGACCAGATCGCATCGTGCAGAACATTTTCGTTCTTTCATGAACTTGAATTTCTGCTGAAGAATAACCTCATTAAGGGGGGCGACCTCAACAATGCAATTGTTGTAGTTGACAAACCGGTGAGTGATGAACAACTGGAAACGTTGTCAAAAGCTTTCGGCAAAGAAAAGTTTGCCGTAACAAGCGAAGGTTATCTCAACAATCTTCAGCTTCGTTTTCCGAATGAACCTGCAAGACATAAGCTACTTGATCTTGTTGGCGATCTTGCTTTAGTAGGAATGCCTTTTAAAGCGCACATCATTGCCAACCGTCCGGGTCATGCCAGCAATGTGGAATTTGCACGCAAGATCAAAGAACATATTAAAAAGAACCGTTTCAAAGCAAACGTTCCTGCTTATTTCCCCGACAAACCACCGGTGTACGATGTAACACAGATCGAAAAGATCATGCCGCACCGCTACCCGTTCCTGTTGGTAGATAAGATCATTGATCTTACCGATACTTATATTGTGGGCGTTAAAAATGTAACTTACAACGAGCCGTTTTTCCAGGGCCATTTTCCCGGCAACTATGTAATGCCCGGCGTGTTACAGGTAGAAGCACTGGCACAATGCGGCGGTTTATTAGCTATTCCCAAAGACACCGAAGATAAATACGATACTTACTTTTTAAAAGTAGATAACTGTAAGTTTAAACAGAAAGTGGTACCGGGTGATACCCTGCTGTTGAAGATGGAATTAAAAAGCCCCATCCGCAGAGGTATTGTTGAAATGAAAGGAACCATCTTTGTAGGAAGCAAAGTAACCTGCGAAGCCGATCTGACTGCACAAATTGTAAAAAGAACGAAGAATGATCAGTAACCTTGCTCATATACACCCCAATGCTCAGATCGGTGAAAATGTCACCATCGATCCCTTCTCTGTTATTCATGAAGATGCTGTTATCGGCGACGGTACACATGTCATGAGTAACGTTACTATTTTTCCCGCTTCAAGAATTGGTAAGAACTGTACCATTTTTCCCGGCGCTGTTATTGGAGCTGTTCCACAGGACCTCAAGTACAAGGGAGAATATACATTAGCTGAAATTGGAGACAATACCACTATCCGTGAATGTGTAACCATCCATCGTGGCACTACAGATAAAAACACAACGAAAGTTGGCAGCAACTGTCTCATTATGGCGTATGCACATGTGGCACACGACTGTATTGTTGGCAACAATGTTATTCTTGCCAACTCTGTTCAGCTGGCAGGCCATGTTACGGTTGATGATTATGCCATTATTGGTGGTATGAGTGCAGCGCACCAGTTTACACATATTGGTAAGCACACATACATTGCCGGCATGAGCGCCATCCGTAAAGATGTACCTCCTTATGTAAAAGCCGCCCGTGAACCTTTGAGCTATGTGGGAATTAATAATGTGGGTTTAAGCCGCAGGGGCTACAGCAAAGAAACCATTGAAGAGATTTTTAAGATCTATCATATCCTGTTTGTTGAAAAGCATATTGTATCAAAAGCGCTTGAGCTGATTGAACAAATGTTGCCATCAACAGAAACAAGAGATGCAATCCTTGGTTTCATCAGGAAATCAGAGATTGGTATCATCAAACGTCATTCTCAAACAACCAGTGATGAGGATATTGCTTTCTGATGCAGGTAAGCGATATAACAGGGAATGGATCTTCCGTCACCTCAACTACGAATTTGCAGCAGCAGATGCTTATGCTATTACGGGCAACAATGGCTCCGGTAAATCAACATTATTACAAGTAATAGCAGGAGCAGTTCAACACTCCGAAGGAAAGATCGACTTCTTTTCAGCTCATCAGCAACTTTCCGCAGAAAATCATCACCGGCAGCTTGGTATTGCAGCTCCTTATCTTGAATTGCCGGAAGAAATGACCTTGATCGAGTTTCTGCATTTTCATCATTCCTTTAAACCGTTTCTTTCTTCCTTTACAACTAACACTGTTATTGATCTGTTGGGCTTGGGAAAAGCCACGCATAAACAGCTCCGCAATTTCAGCAGCGGAATGAAACAACGTGTAAAACTTGCACAGGCTATTTTAAGCGATGTACCTGTGGTGTTACTTGATGAACCTTGCACCAACTTAGATGCCGATGGTATCTCCTTGTATCATCGCCTGATAAATGAATATTGCGGCAACAGGTTGGTGATTGTAAGCAGTAACGATGAAGTGGAATACAGGTTCTGTAATCACAAACTCAGCATTATGGATTATAAACAATAAGCCCATGTATTTCCATCATCTCAACACAATTGCAGCAAAAGAAATGTTTCCTGGTTTTCGTGGCAAATTTGTGCATACCGGCACATCTACCATTGCCTTTTGGGATATTGATGCCAACGCTGCCATTCCTGAACATGCACATGTTCATGAACAGATCATGCATGTAGTGGAAGGAACATTTGAATTAACGGTTGATGGGAAAACTGAAGTATTATCTGCCGGTGCCGTGGTAACCATTCCCGGCAACATTAAACATGGAGGGCGCTCCTTAACGCAATGCAAAGTGATTGATGTGTTTATGCCTGAAAGAGAAGAGTATAAATAGAATGTTGATTAATTTCAATTTTCAAATCATCAAATTCACAAATTACAGTTTACCCCCTGCTTGCTATCAACAAATTCAAATCAGTATATTTCAGATCAAATCGCTGACTGAGATAAAAATTAGTGAGTGATCCTTTGAAGAGATAAATACCGTTGCGGATATTGAGTTTATGCCAGAGTAATTTTTCCAAACCGCCTTCATCTGCAATTTCAATCAATAACGGCATCAATACATTGCTGATGGCTTGCGAAGCTGTTCTTGCAAAACCACTGGGAATATTGGGTACACAGTAATGTATAACACCATGTTTAATAAAAATGGGGCTTTCATGACTGGTGACTTCACTCGTTTCAAAACAACCGCCACGGTCAATACTCACATCAACAATAACACTGCCCGGACGCATTTGTGCCACCATTTCTTCTGTTGCTACAATTGGACTTCTTGCACCGCCAATTGATGACAAAGCACCAACTGCCACATCGCATGTTTTCAACTGCTTAGCTAAAATCTTCGGCTCAATAACAGATGTCCACATGCGATGACCAATGGCCGTTTGCATGCGTTTGAGTTTGTAGATATTGTTATCGAACACTTTTACACTTCCACCCATCGCCAACGCTGTACGGGCTGCGTATTCGCCCACAATACCAGCGCCAATAATAATCACTTTCGTTGGAGGAATACCGCTGATACCGCCCAACAACACCCCTTTACCATTATTAAAACTACTCAGGTATTGCCCGGCAATCAGCATCACAGCACTCCCGGCTATTTCACTCATGCTGCGAACAATGGGATTATTACCGGAATCATCTTTCAGATTTTCGAATGACAAAGCTGTGATCTTTTTCTCCATCATCCCCGCCAGAATTTCGGGTTTCATCACAGCAATATGAATAGGAGATATAATGGTTTGTCCTGGTTTCAGCAGATCAATCTCCTGTTCACTTACCGGAGCAGATTTAATCAGAATATCACATTGGTAAACTTCTTTGCGGTCGTAGGCAATTTTTGCGCCTGCCTCGCTGTAATCTTTATCAGAAAAGTGTGCACCTTCGCCTGCAAGGTATTCAATCATTACCCGGTGGCCATTACTCACCAACACACTTACTGCTTCGGGCGTTAATGCAACCCTGTTTTCCTGGAACATCTGTTCACGGGGAATACCAATGAACAACTGAGCGCCTTTTGCTTTGATATCTAATTTCTCTTCTAAGGTCTCGTAACTGAATGATGCGCTTACTATTGGTTTTGATAAAGCCATACGTTCACTGCCTGGTTGATTTCAGAAAGAACCCAAATTACAAAACTACTTTGGAACTTTAACAGTTATTCTGCGTGTGTTTGTATCCACCATATCTATTGACAAATACACAGTGTCTTCCGGGAAAAGACCGGCTGCCTTATCTGGCCATTCCACAAAACAAAGATCACCACTGAATAACACATCTTCCACTCCAGCCTGTATCGCTTCTTCTTCATCTTTTATACGGTAAAGATCGAGGTGATACACCGTTTTGCCTTCTGCAGACTTGTATTGATTAATAATGGAAAAAGTAGGACTGCCCACCGCATCGTGCACGCCCAATACATCACACAACGCATGAATGAATGTGGTTTTGCCGCTACCCATTGAAGCATGAAATGCCCACACATTGTAACTGTTCAGCTGCTGCAGCATTGCTTTTGCAACTTCGTGTATATTCTGTTGTGTAAAAACGTATTGCACTGTGTTATTTGAATGATGGTTGCAAAGATATTGATTGAAGAGCTTTTGCTCCTGCTGTAACTTTGCAACAGGAACAGTTCGTTAAAAATTATCCTGCTGATTACAATCAGTATCATCCATAATTTTCATAGACCTGTTACGTGTAAAAAAGTTATTAAACTGAGCACATGAAAACGATGAACTGGAAGGTTGATGGAATGACCTGCACCAACTGTGCACTCACCATCAGCAAATACCTCGAAAAAGAAGGCCTCAAGAACGTAAAAGCCAACCCGGCCAGTGGCGAAGTATTGTTTGACTTCACCGAAAATGCAGATACAGATAAACTGGAAAAAGGACTTGAATCATTAGGCTACCAGGTGGCCGAACGCAATGGTGTTACAGCTAAACCTGATGAGAAGAAAAAGATGAACAGGTTTCTCCGCTACGTTTTACTCTGTGCACCTTTTACAATTGTACTGATGCTGCACATGCTGGAAAAATGGGTGCACATTCACTGGCTTATGAACCCCTGGGTGCAACTGGCATTGTGTATTCCGGTGTATGTTATTGGTATGAGTTTTTTTGGACGCAGTGCATGGAAAAGTATCCGCAACGGGTTGCCCAATATGAATGTGTTGGTAGCTGTTGGAGCAACAGCAGCTTTTGTATATAGTTTGTATGGTACATTAACCGGTCAGGCAGAACAATATTTATTTTATGAAACTGCTGCCACCATCATCACACTTGTTTTTTTAGGCAACTATCTTGAAGATGCATCTGTTGAACAAACACAACGAGCATTGAACAGTTTGGCAAAAAGCCAGAAAGTAATGGCCAACATGATCGCCTTTGATGATCATCATCATGAACAGATATTCCCGGTTGAAAATACTGTGCTGCATGTGGGTGATTTGATTCT
>NZ_CAMLGT010000029.1 GCF_946479605.1 uncultured Lacibacter sp. | reverse complement strand
ACCGAAGCCTTCCAACTGTCCGGGATATTTTTCTGCAAAGCCAAGTGTAACATAACCACCCATTGAATGGCCAAGCATAATGCATTGGCTGATGTTTTCTTCCTCCAGCATCAGCTTTATCATGTGTGCCATCGACTCCATTGATAACGTTGTATTGCCAATGATGGATTGGCCTGTGCCTGGCAGATCGGGGATGAGTAAGCAGAAATCATTTTCAAGAAAACTGATCTGCTGTTTCCAGATACGGCTGTCTTCACCAAAGCCGTGGATCAATACAATGGTTTGCCTGCCTTTACCTTTTACCGAATACGATAACGGATGAAGGCCGGCAATGGTCTTTTGTTGCATGCGGGTAAATTACAAAAAATAACAGGCCACCAATGGCTTTGTATTGCTATTGGCAGAATTTTACAATAAGTTTCACTGCGCTTTCTTCCGCTTGTTAAGGATTGTTTGGTAAGCTGCATACAAAAGCAGTAATGCTGTCAGCAGCAATGCAAGTTTGCTGAGAAGATCGCCATAGCGTACAAAAAAAGTTTGCTGCTTAGTTGCCGGAATGCTCATTTTAATGGAGGATGCCGTCCACCAGGGTTGCGGTTGCGACACATTGCCCATTGGATCAATAAAACAACTGATGCCGGTATTTGCACTGCGGAGCACCCATGTCCTGGTTTCAATGGCACGAAGCCTGCCATACAACATGTGTTGTTTGTAACCGGGTGTATTGCCCCACCAGCCATCGTTGGTAATTACAGCAATAATGTTTGCACCATTGCGGACAAACTTGCTCATGTATTCGCCATAAATACTTTCATAGCAAATAGCAGGGGCAAGCACGTAACCATTACTGGTGCGGATGGGTGTACGTTCATCCTGTTTGGCATAACCACCAGCAGTGCCGCCAAATTTTTCAAACACCGGTGCAAGAAACTTCAGGAAGCCGGGTAATGTTTCCACGCCGGGCACCAGCATGGATTTATGATAGAATTGTTTTGCACCTGTACTGTCGAACAATACACTGCCATTATACACTTCATAAAAATTACTGTTGCCTTCAATTGGTCGTGCATCGTTCGATACCCGTTCATTGAATACCCTGTAACTTTCAATGCCTGTAAATAAATTCAGTTGCGGATGACGTTTTACAAATGCATAAAGCGGTGTTAGAAAAAAGTTTTGTTGAAGCGATGATTCTTCAAACCCATTTGCTGTGTACAAAGCAGTTTCGGGCCACACGACCAATGTTGTGTTTGAATCGATCTGTTTTTCACTAAGGCTGATGAGTTGCTGCAGCTGTGCTTCAAAACTTCCGGTAAATAGTTTTTCGTAAGGGTCAACATTCGGTTGAACGATGACGATGTTTGCAGATGACTGATGTTTGATGTCTGATGTTTGCTGTCGTGTACGATTGATCAACATTGAAATGATGATGGGCAAGGCCAGTACAGCCGAAATAAGCAGCAGTGATGACATGCGTACTTCGTGCTTAGTACCTCTCACTTTATTTGCATTACTTCCAATTGTCGTTAACCGGAAAAGTAGCACATTCACCAGCAGCACCCATAATGTTCCGCCGCTTGTTCCTGTGTATTCATACCATTGTATCCAGTTTGTTCTGTCGGCAAATACATTGCCAAGTGTGAGCCATGGCCAGCTTAATCCCCAATCCTGTAAGTGAAGGTATTCAAAACTCATCCAGAATAAGATGAAGGAAGCATAACCGATCAATGAACCAAAGCGGTTATTCATAAACCGGAAGCCCATCATGGGAATACACATGAGCAAGCTGTTTACGATGATGGCCAACCATGCTCCCAACATATCTGCATTCCATATCCACCACGTAGTACTGATGTTCCAGGTGAAAAGGGCGAGATACATGAGCCCGAAAAATTTCAGTCGGGGTAATTTCTTTTGTTCCAGTATGAACAGTGGAATGAATGCAAAGAAGATGGCAACAGTTATGTTCAATACTGGCCATGCAAGAAAGAACAGTAAGCCCGAAAGCAGTGCCAGCAGAACCGGTTGGAATTTTTTCAAGTAAATGGTTTTTGTAAAAATAAGAATGCCTGACTTATCTGTCAGGCATTCTTTCATGAAGAATTTGTTGCTGCAATATTCTTTTATTAGGTCTGACGGCCATAGCCGTACAGTCCAATGTTATCTTGAATAGTTCGGGCTTTCTTTTGTAATGATCACATCATGTGCATGACTTTCTTTCATACCTGCATTGGTAATCTTTACAAACTGTGCGCCTTGTAATTCTTTAATATTCTTTGCTCCGCAATAACCCATACCTGCACGAAGGCCACCGGTGTACTGGTGAACAATTTCGCTCACATTGCCTTTAAATGGTACACGGCCTTCAATACCTTCCGGTACTAATTTTTTGATGCCGTCTTCCACATCCTGGAAATAACGGTCGCTGCTGCCTTGCTGCATGGCACCAATAGAACCCATGCCACGGTATTGTTTGAATTTTCTTCCTTCGTAAATAATCGTTTCACCGGGGCTTTCTTCTGTTCCTGCAAACACACTTCCCATCATAACAGTTGATGCACCTGCTGCTAAAGCTTTCACCATATCACCTGTATAACGGATGCCACCATCAGCAATAACAGGAATGCCTTTCGCTTTCAAAGCGAAGGATGCTTCCATTACCGCTGTTAATTGGGGAACACCTGTACCGGCAACAATACGGGTTGTACAAATAGAGCCAGGGCCAATACCGATCTTCACTGCATCTGCACCTGCATCTGCCAATGCTCTTGCACCTGCTGCTGTACCTACATTGCCTGCAATGACCTGTAGTTTTTTGAATTTCTTTTTCAATCCTTTCAGTGCATCCATCACACCTTTGCTGTGGCCATGTGCACTGTCGAGCGATACCATATCAACTCCAACCTGTTGCAACGCATACGCTCTGTCGTACAGGTCGGCTGTAATACCCAATGCTGCACCAACCAGTAAACGGCCGTAAGAATCTTTCACAGCGTTCGGATGACTTTGCAATTGCAAAATATCCCGGTAGGTAATTAATCCAATGAGTGTACCATCCTTTTTCACTACTGGAAGTTTTTCAATTTTATGCTGACTTAAAATGGTCTTTGCTTTTTTGAGATCGGTTCCTTCCGGAGCAGTAATAAGGTTGGTTGATGACATGACCTCACTTACTTTTTTCTGGTAATTGGTTTCAAACCGCAGATCACGGTTGGTAAGGATGCCCACCAGTTTTTGATTCTTATCTACAATGGGAATACCTCCGATCTTATTTTCCTTCATCAGTTGCAAGGCATCGCCAATGGTTGCATCCTGCAGCAGGGTAATGGGGTCGATGATGAGGCCGCTTTCGCTACGTTTTACCTTACGCACCTGTGCTGCCTGGTCTTCAATGGTCATATTCTTATGCAGAATACCTAAACCACCTTCACGTGCCAATGCAATTGCCAAACCAGCTTCTGTAACAGTATCCATTGCTGCAGAAAGCATAGGAATGTTTAAAGTAATGGATTTGGTGAGTTGTGAACTGATGCTTGTTTCACGTGGCAGTACCTGGCTGAATGCAGGAACCAGCAGTACATCATCAAACGTTAAACCTTCACCGAAAAATTTACTGAGAATTGCTTTGTTGAGAGGGGAGTTATTTCTTGTTGCCATGTGCAAAGGTAAGGGATGGAACGTATTGCTTCCAAATCTGCACATGGAGAGCCGTTTGCGACAGGATATACCCGTAAAGTTGTATGTGTTTTACCGCTTAGTTGTATTGTAAAATGTAAGACGTGGAAATAGTTTTGCTCCGTTAATCAATCTATCATTAAACCTTAACCCAACCATGAAATTATTATTTTCATCTGCAATCGTTTTCCTTTCTGTAATTTTTTTAGCATCGTGTAAAGGTGATCAAGGCCCCGCTGGTCCTGCCGGCCCACAAGGTCCTGCCGGTGCTACCGGAGCTACTGGCGCAGCAGGTACTAATGGCACCAACGGTACAAATGGCGCAGCAGGTACTCCTGCCCAGGTTGTTTATTCTGCATGGGTAACAAGTCCTTTTGCATCACGTGATACTACTATTGATGGCACTTGTGTAAGAGTGCGCCATATAAATGCGCCTTCATTAAGTACTGCCATTTTAACGCAGGGTACAATGATCACTTATTTCCGTGTGGGCTCCATTGGGCCTTATCAGTTGCCTTATGTTTCTGATGCAGGTGGTGCAACAAACCAGGTTAACTGTATTTATGCTTTGCAAAAGATATTTGTATACAGACATACCTATAGCTCTTGCCGTTTTACATCTGCGGTACCTGAATCTTTTCCTGGTCAACCGGTAATGATCAATTTGCCTCAGTCACTGGAATACCGTTATATTCTGATCCCGGGTTTAATTTCAGGCGGACGTATTGCAAGCGGACCTGCTGCAGGTTACTCTGTAACCCAGCTTCGTCAAATGAGTTATGAACAAGTGAAGGCGCTTTTTTCTATACCAGAAGATGGCACAAACGAAAAGAATAAGTAAATCATTATAGGTTCCTTTCTCTTTCTAACGCCCTTTTCAGGGCGTTTTTTTATTTGAGCGTATACATCTTGCCGGGTAAACTGCTGAGTAAACCATTCATTTCAAGCATCAGTAATGCGGCCGCTACCGAACTGCTGCTGATACCTGTTTGAAGATTGATATCATCAACATGCAATTGCTGATGTTGTTGCAGTAATTGCACGACAGCCCGTTCTTCTTCCGTAAGGTCAACAAAGAGTTGTTTTTGAATTACTTTTTTCTTTGGCTGTTCAGCCCAACCCATTTGCTCAATAATGTCTTCCCCGTTCCTGATCAATACAGCTTTATTACTTTGAATTAAGTAATTGCAACCTTCGCTTTTACTGTCGGTTGTTTTGCCGGGCACAGCAAACACATCACGGTTGTAGCCATACGCAAGATTTGCAGTGATCATACTGCCACCTTTAAGTCCGGTTTCAATAACAACAGTTAAATCGCACATGCCTGCTACAATCCTGTTGCGTTCAGGAAAATTATGGCGGTCGGGCTTGGTTTCTTTTCTGAATTCTGTAAGCAGACCTCCCCCAGCTGCAATCATTTCTTTTGCAAGCGAAGTATGTTGTGGCGGATAAATACTATCTAAACCATGTGCAAGTACCGCAACGGTAGATAACGATTGTTTTACAGCATATTTATGAGCAACAGCATCAATACCGTATGCAAGTCCACTTACGATCAATGGTTGATGAGGTGCAAGTGTTTCAATGATCTTTTCTGTCATTTGTTTTCCATACTCAGAATTGCTGCGTGTGCCAATGACAGAAACAATTTTTGATGTATTCAGATTGGCTGTGCCACGGTAAAACAAAACCGTTGGCGGATCGTAACAATGGAGTAACCGTTTGGGGTAATCTTCATCCGTCAAAAACAACGGGTTGATCTTATACTTTTCAATGAAGCTGATCTCTTCTTCCTGTTCTTTGAAGCCATCAAATTTTTTAATGCTGCTTGCTCTTACTTCACCAATGCCTTCAATTTTTTCAAGTGCTGATTTTTTTGCTTTGAAAACAGCTTCGGCTGTACCTAATTCATCAATCAGCAGTTTTGCCTGCACATTACCAATGTGTGGCACCTGGGTTAAAGCAAGTTGATAGAGGAGATCGGTGTTCATCTTGTTTCCAAGATAATAACACAAAAACTATTTTGCAATTACCTTTAATTCTGTTCTCCTGTTTTTTGAACGGCCGTCTTCTGTACTGTTTTCTGCTACAGGTTTTGTTTCGCCAAATCCTTTGCTTGAAAGCCGGTCGGCAGTAATGCCCTTGTACAGAAAGTAGTTGATCACCGCTTTTGCACGGTTGTTAGAGAGGGTAAGATTATCTGCCGGCTTGCCCACATTATCGGTGTGACCAGCAATTTCGATTTTCAGCGTTGGATTTTCTTTTAACAGCTGCACTACTTTATCAAGCTCTATCATTGATTCAGGTTTTACTTCCCATTTGTTTACATCAAAGAATATATTCTTCAATACAATGCTTGCATTTACTTCAATGGGAGTAAGTGGAATGTCAATGGTATAAGTTGTATCGGTATTACCTGCTTTCAGGAAAAAGTTTTCCGAATAGAATAGGTAACCTTTCCTGTTTACATTGAAAGCGTAATCATTACCTACCGGCAATGTGATGAGGTAATTACCTGACTCGTCAGTTTGTACTTTACTTACTGTTTGTGCTGTTGAGAAATTGATCAGTTCAACAGCAGAGGGCAATCCCTGTTTTGTTTTTTCATCATATACATTTCCTTTTACCCAAAGTGTTTTTAACGGACGAACATGTTGCGGCATTTCAAATGTATAAATATCCAGTCCGCCACGGCTGTCAGCGCCATCGCTTGCATAAAAAGCGGTTGTGCCATCGCTGCTGATAACAAGCGAACCTTCCTCATCAATAGTATTAACAGGGTATCCAAGATTAATTGGTTTGCCCCAGCTGCCATCGGCTTGTTTGCGGCTCATGAACAAGTCTGCTTCGCCATAACCAGGATGTCCTTTTGATTTGAAATAAAGTGTTTGATTATCGGGGTGAATGAACGGGCATCCTTCATCACCACTGCTGTTGATCACTGATCCGAGGTTGCGTGCTGGCCCCCATTGTCCGTTTGGTTGCAACGTGCTCATGTAAATATCGCTTCCGCCAAAACCTGAAGGATCACTTGCAGTGAAATACAAGGTGCGTTTATCGGGAGAAAGGGATGGCTGTGTTTCCCAATATTCAGTATTGATGGCACGGCCAAGATTGATCTTTGGTCCCCATCCGTTTTTGTTCAGGTTCGACATGTAAATATCAAAATTACCTTCACCTTCGTTGCCGTAATTAGCTGCAAAGAACAACAGTTTTCCATCAATGGAAATATTCTGAGCACCTTCGTTTGACTCTGTATTTAATTCGCCTGGCAGTTCTGTTGCTTTACTCCACACGCCGTTCTTTTTTTCACTCACATAAAAATCTTCATTAAGGTGCGTGCCATTTGTTTTTACCCTGCGGGTGAAGATGATGGTATTGCCATCAATGGTTAAAGAAGGTAAATATTCTGATAAAGAAGAGTTGATGCTGTCGCCCATATTCTGCGGCTTAAATATATAACCGCCAACAGGATGTTGCTTTTTGTACTCAACTGCAAACTCGTAGCAGGTTTTACGATAGTTTGCTGCTTTTGCCACACGTTCATGCAGGTTGGGTTTTTCAAGAAAACGATTGATAGATGAAAGTGCTTCTTCAAATTCGCCGTTTCCTGCCAGTGCAATAGAGTAGGGCAATAAAAAATTACTGAAGTAAACTGAGTCAAGCGATTTTGCCTTGCGGTAAATGGCAACAGACTCGTTGTATTTTTTTTGTTCTGAAAAAACACCGGCCTTGCTCAAATAACCATCTACAAACTTTGCATCTTTTGCAATACACTCATCAAAAATAGAAATGGCTTTTGCATAATTCCTGTAACGTGCTTCATTTAAACCTTCAGCATATTTGTAGCCGAGTTTTACATCCACTTTTTGCGGATCATACCATTGTGCCGATGCAAAAAAGAAGGATAGGAGAAGTGTAGTACAGGTCAAAAGTTTTTTCACGTGCATTGAATTTGAGCTTCAATATACAAACGAATTGCGTAAGCAACAGGTTGCATGCTGGTAAAATAGTCTTAAAGGCGTGAGGGGTTAGGGAACGTTGATGTACTTATGCAGCTGCAGGCTCAACTCCCATTGCGGGTGGTCTTTGATGTAATCGATGATGAGCGGTATCATTTGAGCTGCTTTATCCCATTCCGGCTGCAGGTATAATTTACAGGTGGGTGAAACAAGGGCTGCATATTGTTCTGCCCAGGCGAAATCACTTTTATGAAAGATCACCACCTTTAATTCGCTGGCATGAGGTACCACTTCTGCAAGTGGTGCTTTGAATTTTTTGGGCGAAAGACAGATCCAGTCCCACTCACCGCTTAACGGCGATGAACCAGAAGTTTCAATATTGGTTTCAAAGCCAGCGGCATGAATAGCCTTGGTAAGTTGTGTAAGATCATGCATCAACGGTTCGCCGCCGGTAATAACAACAATAGGTAATTGGTAATTGGGGATTTGGAATTTGGAATTTGTTTCTTCTTTCAGCTTTTCCACAATCTCTTGAACACTAAACTTCGGATGCTTCTCTGCATCCCAGCTTTCTTTCACATCGCACCAAACACAACCCACATCACAACCGCCTAAGCGGATAAAATAAGCCGCACGCCCCTGATGGAATCCTTCGCCCTGTAAGGTGTAAAACGATTCCATAACAGGCAAAACAGTTTCAATTGTCACAGTTCCATTATTGTTCATGTGTTGCAAAGTTGCATTAATTCCGCCAAAACTTGCTCAAGGGAGTTGAACATGGCTTGGACTGAGACTGTGATCAAAACGACCTTTTGTAATTTTCAGGTTAGCAAAATTTGCTTCAAATAAACCAGCTATTTTTCCAGATCCGTCAGCCTGTGGATTAAGACGAATTTCAACCTGATGAAAGTAGATGAATCCCGTACCTTTTCCTGTCGGGAGAGAAGGAGCTCCGTCAACAGTAAAATAGCTGCTGACCCCATCGGCAAAAAAACGTTGTCCTTTCAGTGTCATTAGGTCGGTTGCGGTGAAATTTTTTGGCACAGCCATGTAAAAACTAAGTGAAATAGATAAATAATTTGCCTGCCCCTGAATGTCTCCCCGCCAACGAATCTCTAATGTGTCTGATGCTGTTGTAGTCGCCCACTTTTGTATATGTATTTCATATTTGGTTGAAGATAAAATATTATAAGTTCTGTCTCTTGTTCTCCATACCTTATCGTTAAAGTATGCAGATGCAATGTTGTTTGTATTGTTTGAAAAAATACTTAAACCTTTATCACTGGGATCTTCGTAAAAGCGACTATCGCTTGAGTCGCATCCGGTTTGCATTCCTGAAACAATCATAAATAAAATGTATATGCCAAGTGTTCTGTTCATGATTAGTTATAGTTTCTTTTTCAACTCTATGGAGTAGCTAATGTTGAAGTTTAATGGAACGGGATAGTTGAATGAATTAATCTTTTCCTTTTTTCCTCTAAGTGTGGGCGAAAGAATATTTGATTGAAATAACAGTCGTCCTTTTGTTAAGAGAAAAACATATTCGAGACCGGCTCCGGCATAAATACCAAGTCTGTTGTAATTTGTTTCAGGATTAAGGATAATGTAATCAGGGTTTGCCTGTTCGTATTTGACAACAACTTTTTGAAATCTTAAGCCGGCAAGAAAATTCAGATTTACATATTGGTTGTTGCCGGTTTTAAAGAATCTGAATCTATGGTTTGTGTAAATGCCGGAAAAAGCTGAATGAATAGTTTTTTCTGCAGTACGGTAAATGGGAAATGAAGGGTTTAGTGTGAACGAAGAATCTGCGCCGTGTTGTTTAATGCCAAACCCATGAATAGTGCCGATTGCAAATTCGTATCCGGATTTTTTTGCAATTGCTAACTGTACGCCGGCATTAACCATATTGAGATGTTGATTTTCTCTTACATCAACTGCAAAGCCCAGAATCGGTTCAAGATAGGGTTGAGCTTTGCTTACAGTAGAGGAAAAGAAAATAAACAGGCTTACTAAGATGTTTCTCATAAATGAGTACAATTTAGTAAAGAGTTGGCATAACTTACTTATTGCTTTTTCATGTAAGCATTGTAGGTATTCATCAGCAAACCCGCAATGGTCATTGGTCCAACACCACCGGGCACTGGAGTAATGGCGCTGCTTTTTGGGGCTACTTCATCAAACTTTACATCGCCTTTCAACGCAAATCCGCTTTTCTTGCTTGCATCGGCAACACGTGTAATACCAACGTCAACAATCACAGCACCCTCTTTCACCATATCAGCAGTTAAAAATTCTGCCTGCCCCAATGCCGCAACAATAATATCGCCTTGTAAGCAAAGTTCTTTGAGGTTTGTGGTAGCAGAATGACAGATCGTTACAGTGCAGTTGCCGGGATATGCTTTACGGCTTAATAAAATACTCATGGGCGTGCCCACAATATGACTGCGGCCGATCACAACGGCATGTTTACCTTTTGTTTCTACTTTAAAGTGTTCCAGCAACAATAAAATGCCATAAGGTGTGGCGGGAATAAAAGTGGGTGTGCCACTCACCATATTGCCCACACTCACAGGGTGAAAACCATCCACATCTTTTGAAGGGTGAATGGCGTTGATCACTTTATCATCGCTGATGTGTTTGGGCAACGGCAGTTGTACAAGAATACCATCCACATCGGCATTATTGTTCAGCTCTTCAATTTCACGCAGCAGTTCTTCTTCACTGATGGTGGCGGGAAAACGTTTTAATGTTGATTCAAACCCGATCTCGGCACAGGTTTTCACTTTCGATGCCACGTATGTTTCACTGGCGCCATCGGTACCCACTAAAATAGCTGCAAGATGGGGCGATCGCTTGCCTTGTTCCTGTAACGCTGCTGTTTTTTTCTTCAGATCTTCTTTAATGGCCTGGGCTGCCAGTTTGCCGTCGAGTATTTGCATGGCGCAAAAATAACACAGCAGACGGTTGTTTGTGACGCAGTTAAAAAAATTAAATACATCTATTCCCTGCTACAGCAGAAATCGCTTAAATTTAGATTTAAACCTGACTGTTTGAGATACCTTTTACTCCTGCTTTCCTTTTACAGCTGTTTATCTGTTTATGCACAAACTGTACGCCAGCCGCTCATGAGCAGTTATCCCGGGCTTGGTGCTTACAGCAAAAATGCAGCAGATGCATTTTCCTTTCTTGTTAACCCTGCTGCTTTGGCAAATTTAAATGCAACCGGTGCAGGTGTGTACAGCGAACGGCGTTTCCTGCTGAATGCGTTTAGCCAATATACTGCAGTTGCCGGGTTTCAAACCAATTCCGGAGCTTTTGGTTTGCAAGCCGATTATTTCGGGTATACAAATTATAATGAAACACAGCTTGGATTGGGTTATGCCCGTTCATTGGGCAGCAAAGTGGATGTGGGTGCTAAATTCAATTATTACAATTTGCGCATACCTGCTTATACTACGGCTTCGGCTTTGCATTTTGAAGCAGGTGTTGTCATGCATTTGAGTGAAAAATTGCATGCAGGGCTCAGCGTGTATAATCCTGTTGGTGGCGAATTGAACAAGACAACAGGAGAGAAAATTGCTTCGGTTTATCGTGGTGGGTTCGGTTATGAAGTAAATGATCGGTTTTTTATCAGTGCAGAATTAGTGAAGGAAGAAAATAAACGGGCAGGAGTAAACGCTGTGTTTCAATATGAGCTGGTGAAACAGTTATTGTTCCGTGCAGGAATTAATACGGTGAATACACAACCATTTGCAGGGGTGGGTTTGCACTTTGGTCAATTCAGGATTGATGTAGCAACAGCTTATCATCCGCAGTTGGGTGTTTCGCCTGCTGTAATGATCTTATTCAATGGAAAAAAGAAAGAAAGCACAACTGAGTGAAGAACTGCTGCATGATATGGATTCTATGTTTTTGGGTTGTGTTTGTGCGGGCGCAGGAAACACAAACAACCGAACAGCAGATCGAAAATATTACCGAAGCAAATGAAGAAGAAACAGAAGATGATTCCTACCTGCAATCGCTGCGGCATTATCAGCGGAATAAACTGAACCTCAATACTGCATCAGAAACAGAGTTAAAAGAATTTACTTTTTTATCTCCATTGCAGATATCCAGTTTCCTCAGTTACAGGCGTTTGTTCGGGAAGCTGGTGAGTGTTTATGAATTGCAGGCTGTACCAACCTGGGATGTGGAATTGATCCAGAAACTCCTGCCTTTTATTACAGTTGGGCCTGCCGTTTCTGTAAGGGATGATTTAGGACAGCGATTTAGTGGCGGTGAGCATACAATCCTGTCACGTATAACTTATGTGTTAGAGGAATCGGAAGGCTTTAAGCGAAGAAGAGATACAGCGGCTACCAGTTTTTATCCAGGAAGCAGAGAGCGTTTTATGCTCCGTTACAAGTATGTGTACAGGAATTTGCTACAATACGGTATTACTGCCGAAAAAGATCCCGGTGAGCAATGGTTTAAAGGCGCACAAAAAAATGGGTTTGATTATTATTCTGCTCATTTGTTTGTCAGGAATGTTGGAATGATAAAGAATTTGGCCATTGGTGATTTTACGGTGAACATGGGGCAGGGACTTATTCAATGGCAGGCGTTGGCGTTCAGAAAAAGTGTAGATGTGGTGAATACAAAAAGGCAGGCATCCATCCTTCGCCCCTTCAACTCAACAAATGAATATTTTTTTAACCGGGGTTTGGGTATTACACTTGAGAAAAACCGCTTCCAGTTAACTGGCTTTGCCTCATTTCGCAAAGTGAGTGGGAACCTCACAGTTGATACATTGAATGCGGAAGATTATTTTTCTTCACTCATAACATCCGGCCTACACCGCACACCCAATGAACAGGCAGATAAAAATGCTGTGCAGATGAATTCTTATGGAGGAAACATCAGTTATAATGATGGCAATCTTCATATAGGTGCTAATGCAGTTCATTTTCAGTTTGACCGGCCGTTTAATAAGAGTAATGATCCTTATAACAATTTCGCTTTTCGTGGCAAACAGCTCACCAATACCAGTATTGATTGGAGTTATACCTGGCGCAACCTTCATTGGTTTGGCGAAGTTGCCAATCATAACAGCAAGCATTATGGTATGATGAGTGGGTTGCTGGTAAGTGCTGATCCTAAAGTGGATATTTCATTTGTTTACAGGAATATCAGCAAAAGTTATCAAACAATTTTTGGCAATGCCTTCACCGAAGGGACTTATCCAACCAATGAGAAAGGATTATTTGCAGGTATGTCCATCAAACCAAATGCAAAATGGCGGTTAGATGGGTACATGGATTTTTATCGGTTTCCTTTCCTGCGATTTCGGGTTGATGCCCCTTCTAATGGCGAAGATTATTTGCTGCAGTTAACACACAGACCAAACAAGCAAATTGAGATTTATACACGTTACCGTCAGGAGCGTAAAGCACTTAACTATACGGACGATGAGCAATTAGCGACAGCATTGGTTGAGCCGGCAATACGCAGAAACTGGCGCACACAAATACAGTATAAAGTTTCATCTGTCATAACACTTCGCCAGCGGTTGGATGTTATGTGGTATGATATAGGCGGTCCTTTAGAAAGCCGTGGGTTCCTTGCTTTTTTTGATGTGTTTTATAAGCCGGCTTTAAAGCCGTTCTCAGCTAATGTGCGTGTACAGTATTTTGAAACCGATGATTTTAACAGCCGCATTTATGCTTATGAAAACGATGTGTTATATGGTTTTTCCATCCCTCCTTTCTCGGATAAGGGGTATCGTTATTACGTGAACCTCAATTATGATGTTTCAAAAAAGTTGAGTTTTTGGGTGAGGTGGGCACAACTGATCTATTCGAACCGGAGTAGTGTTGGTTCCGGTTTGGACGAAATTTCAGCCAACAAAAGATCGGAACTTAAATGTCAATTTTTAATACGGTTGTAGTTATTTACATAGTGAAGCATTCAAACTGAAATATGACTTGTTAAGGTAGTTTTATGCCCTTTATAAATTTTAACAATTTTTTGTTAGTTTGTAAGAAGCCTTATATTTGGTAACGTTTTTTTAACTAAATCAATCAACATGAGAAAATTTGTACTGCTGCTATTTGCAGCTGTTTGCTCTTGTGCATTCCTATATGCGCAGGACAAAAAAGTTACTGGTACAGTAACGGATGAATCTGGTAGCCCTGTAGTTGGTGCATCGGTTTTGGTAAAAGGATCCAGGGCAGGTACAACAACAGATGCCTTAGGTGCTTTCAGCATCAATGTTCCTTCTTCAGCCAAAACATTAACCATTTCTGCCGTTGGGTATGAAGTACAGGATGTAAGTATTGGCTCTGGCTCATCTCTGAGCGTTTCGCTTAAGTCGTCAGGCAAAGAAATCAGTGAGGTGATTGTAACTGGTGTAGCCGGTGCTACCACCAGGAAAAAAATGACAGTATCTGTAACCAAAGTTGGTGCAGAGCAGTTACAGATCGTGCCTGCAACATCTGCTTCATCAGCACTTGCTGGTAAAGTTGCAGGTTTAAAAATGTCTTCCGTTAACGGTAACCCAGGTCAAGGTGCCGATATCTTATTAAGAGGTGATAATAACCTTAGCACAAGTTCAGCTCCATTGATTTTGGTTGACGGTGCAATCTTAACCGGAAGTCTTGCCGATATCAATATTGATGATGTTGAATCTATTGAAGTAGTAAAAGGTGCGGCAGCAGCGGCAGCTTATGGTTCAAGAGCGGGAAATGGTGTTATCTCTGTAATTACGAAAAGAGGAAAAGGTATTCCTGCAAATAAACCAATCATCACCGTTCGTAACGAGGTTGGTTTGCAACAACTACCTCATTACCTGGAAACAGCTAATGCGCATGTGTATGCTTTGGCCAGCGATTGGCAAACGGCACAGGGTAAATACACTAAGTACGCAGGTGTAACTTATCCTGCTAATTATGTGGGTGCTGGTTATCACCCTGGTATTGGTGGCAGCAGATCGATTGACCCTGATGGTTACATGGATAACCCATTCGGTGTTTACAGAAATCAGCAAGAAGAGTTCTTCAGAACAGGTATAAATCTTGTAAACTTTATTTCTGTAGCCAACAGATCTGAAAGAAACAATGTTTACCTCTCATTTGAAAATAACAAGCAGGAAGGTGTATTGAAACTGACTGATGGTTACCAACGCCAAAACTTCAGACTTAATATTGACCAAACGCTTACTCCTTGGTTGAAAGTGAGTGCATCAAACCTGTTTATTAACAGAAGTTCAAATACACCGGGTGCATCAAGTGCATTGTTCTATAACATTGCAAGAACAGAGAAAGATGTAAATCTGAGCGCAGAAAACCCCGATGGTCAGCCATACTATCTTCGTGTTAACCATTTTAACGAAGAGATGACCAATCCTTTGTATGGATTGTGGAAACCAAAACGCAGTTCAACTTCACGCAGATGGCTTGGTGTTTATTCAGCAAACATCAAATTTACATCATGGGCAGACCTTGATGTGTCTCAAACAATCGAGATTCAAAACTCCCGTTCAGAAACAATCAACCCACAGGATACGTGGACACGTTCTGGAGGTACTGCTGCAACAATGGGCATGTCTTACTCAGGCGGAAGCATGTCTCAGGGGACAAGTGAATCTAAAACAAACAATACCCAGTTGTCTTTAAACCTCGGAAAGAAATTTGGCGACTTTAATGTGCGTGGTAAACTTTCATATTTGTATGAAAACAGGCAGTATGAAAGTAATTCAATTGGTGCATCTCAATTCAGAATTTCAGGCATAGAAAATTTCGAAAACTTTGCAAGTATTAATGATGCGTCTTCTTATAAAGAAAACGAAAGGGCGCAAAACTATTTTGCAATTCTTGGTTTAGACTGGAAGGATAAAATTCTGTTTGATGGAATGTTCAGATATGATGGTTCTTCATTATTTGGACCTGAAGCACGTTGGAATCCTTATTACAGAGCGTCTGCTGCATACCGTTTAACAGAAGATGTAACAATTCCAGGTATTACTGAATTAAAGATCAGAGCTGCTTATGGTACTGCAGGTTTACGTCCTGGCTTTGATTGGCAGTATGAGGTTTATGATTTGTCGAACGGAAATGCTACTGCAAGCCAAAAAGGTAACAGATTCCTGAAGCCTTCAACAACTGAAGAGAAGGAAATTGGTTTAAATGTTGAGTTTCTGAACAAGTTCACTTTTGAAGCAACTTATGCAATGTCTGAAACAAGAGATCAGTTCCTGAACGTTCCTCTTATTCCTTTCCTGAATGATGGTTTCAGAAGCCAATGGCAAAATGCCGGTGTAATCAAATCGAACACACTTGAGTTCAGCTTAGGTGCCAACTGGTACAGAGCTAAAAGCGCTGGTGATTTTTCATGGAATACAAATGTTGTATTCTCAAGAGTGCAACAAAAAATTGATCAATTACCAATTGCTCCATATTTGTACAACGATGGATCTAATAACGGAGACCAGGCGATGTTCTACATCAAACAAGGTGAAGTTTATGGCGCTATCTATGGTTACAGAATGGTACGTACGTTAGAAGAAATGGCTACACAGCTTCCTGCTGGTAAAACCATTGGTGATTATGAAGTAAACAGCGATGGCTATGTGGTTCCTAAAGGTTCTCAAGGTAAAGCCACAGAAATGCCGATCAAGAGGTTGAATGCTGATGGAACTCCTTGGTATGGTAAAATCGGTAACGGTAATCCTGATTTTGTTGCAGGTATCACCAATACTTTAACCTGGAAAGGTTTTCAGTTATACCTTCTTCTTGATTGGAAACAAGGTGGCGATATTTACAATGGTAAAGAACAACGTCTTGCATTTAACAACGTAAGTATCCGTCAGGATATGAGTAACGTGCCTGCTGAAAGAAAGAAAGTTGCAGCTTACATTGGTTCAAACTCAGGATTTTATGATGCAAATAATGCAAATGCTTATTGGGTTGAAGACGGTACTTATTTAAAAGTAAGAGAGGTGGCATTAGGCTATTCTGTACCTGCAAGACCTCTCAGCAATCTCTTTAAAGGAGCTATCAAAGGAGTAAACGTAAGAGTAATTGGAAGAAACCTCCTCACTTTCACGAAGTATTCTGGTTATGATCCTGAAGTTGGTACAATCAGAATGCCATTTGATGGTATCTATGCAAACCCAATTTACAGGAACATTGCATTTTCACTTACTCTTAATTTTTAGTAGTTAAAACATTATTATATGAAAAAAGTAACACTATTTCTTTTACTTGCAACTTCACTTTCAGCGGTGATGGTTGGCTGTAAAAAAGATCTGTTGGATGTTCCCAACGAAAACGATCCGGATTTCTTAAAGGTATATGCCAAAGGCGAAGACGTTGAAAACGTAGCTGCCGGTTTGTTTAATACATTATATAATGGCGAACATGCTTATAATGGAATTCAAATGATGTTGGCCGTTGCTGCAGATAATGTTACATGCTCACATGGTAATGCGGGGATGTGGCACATGTCAAGTGAACCCAGAGATCTGGCTTGGGATAACTCTCCCAGTTATTCAAACAGAGCACACACAAAAACAACGTTCGACGGTATGTATTCTGCCATTGCAACTGCCAATAATGTAATTAAGGCGGTTAACGGCGGCGTTGAAATTGGTACTGGTGGCGCAGGTAATAACCGTGCACTGGCTGTGGCTCGTTTTATACAAGGTGTTAGCTATGGTAATCTTGCATTGATTTACGATAAAGCACATGTTGTAGACGAAGCAAAAACTGTTGAAGGTGTAATAGGAACCGCAATTCCTTATAAAGAAGTAGCCGCTGCTGCAGTGGCCTACCTTGACAAAGCAATTGAATTATCTAATAGTTCATTTACAATTCCTAGTTCATGGTTTGGCTCAGGTGCTGATATCAGCAGTGCTGACTTCAAAAAAATGTGTAATACAATGGCTGCACGTATTTTGTCTTACACTCCTCGTAATCAAACTGATCTTGCTGCGGTTAACTGGGCAAAAGTAAAAACTTATGCAGATGCTGGTATTACAGCCGATTGGAATGTGATCAACGATGCCTATGCAACTTGGTACGATGAGGCGGGCGATTACTTAACTTTTCCAGGATGGGGTAAAACAGATATGTATGTAGTGAACATGATGGATCCTACTCAACCACAACACTGGACTAACAGTGCAAGTTTTCCTCACCCACCTCCATCTGTTGCACCAATTGATCAACGTTTAAATACAGATTTTGAATTTACTGCATCGAACAACTTCCGTCCCGACAGAGGTTACTTTAACTATTCAAACTACAGAAACAAGCGTTATGATGCATTATATGTTGCAGGCATTGGTCCAAAGCCGCAAGTATTGAAGGCTGAAAACGACCTTTTAAAAGCCGAAGCACGTGCTTATACCGGAGATTTGGCTGGAGCTGCAGCTATTATTAATGCAGGTACTCGTGTTACAAGAGGTAATATGGCTCCTGTAGGTGCTGTTCTTGCAGATATTGTTAAGGCAATTCATCATGAAAGACATGTTGAGCTGTACACAACAGGTGTGGGCTTACAATGGTTTGAAATGAGAAAGCGGAACCTCTTGCAAAAAGGTACTCCGTTACACATGCCTTTACCTGCCGGTATTCTTGAAGTACTTCGCTTAACTCCTCCGTTCTACACATTCGGAACAGTGGCAAAAGCTGATGGTACAGGTACATCAAATGCTGGTTGGAGATAATTTTTCTCTTAACTTCATACAAAGCCACCTTTTTTAAGGTGGCTTTTTTATTGCTATTGTATCCTGAACCGTTAATTTTACCGCTAAATTCTTAATAAGGACTATGCCATCACTTGAAAACCGTCAGTTCATCGAAATAGAGAAACCTGTTAAGGAACTTGTGGATGAACTAAAAGAATTCCGTCATAAGTCGGAAAAGAATCCAAAGATCGATTATTCAGCTACCATCCAGCAACTTGAACAAAGCATTATTGATAAACGTAACGAGATCACTCAAAATCTAACCAGCTGGCAAAAGGTACAATTAAGCCGTCACCCCGACAGGCCTTATACTCTCAAGTACATTGATAAAATGTGCAGCAACTTTGTAGAAATATTTGGCGACAGAGGTGTGAAAGATGATAAAGCAATGGTAGGTGGTTTTGCTCAATTGGAAGGCGAAACGGTGATGATGATCGGTCAGCAGAAAGGGATCAATACCAAAATGCGTCAGCAACGGAATTTTGGTATGGCTAACCCGGAAGGTTACCGTAAAGCATTGCGTTTAATGAAGCTGGCAGAAAAATTCAATAAGCCCATCATTACATTAATTGATACGCCCGGTGCATACCCCGGTCTTGAAGCAGAGGAACGTGGACAGGGTGAAGCCATTGCACGAAATATTTACGAAATGATGCGCCTGAAAGTGCCGGTTATCTGTGTGGTAATTGGCGAAGGTGCAAGCGGTGGTGCTTTAGGTATTGGTGTGGGCGATAAAGTACTGATGCTTGAAAATACCTGGTATACGGTTATTTCTCCTGAAAGCTGTAGCTCTATTTTGTGGCGTAGTTGGGAAAAGAAAGAGGTGGCTGCTGAGCAATTGAAACTAACGCCCGATCATATGACTAAATTTGGCATTGTGGATGGTATTGTACCTGAACCTGCTGGCGGTGCCCATTGGGATTATGATGCGGCAGCACAAATGCTGAAAAAAGAATTAGTTCCATTATTACAACAACTGAAAACAATTCCTGCAGAAGAGCGCATCAAACAGCGAATTGAGCGTTACAGCAAAATGGGCTTCTGGGACGAAATATAAACGGACTTTTTTAAAACATACACTACTAATATTTTCTTTCATTAATTATGAACTTCAGAGATCAACTGCGTGGAACAGGTGTGGCATTGGTAACTCCTTTTAAAGACAATATGGAGATCGATTTTCCAGCCCTTGAACGTGTTATTAATTATGTTATTGACAATGGTGTTGAATATGTAATTACGCTTGGCACCACAGGCGAAACTCCAACGTTGAGTAAGGAAGAAAAAATTGAATTGATCCTGTTTACTTATGATAAAGTTGCTGACCGTGTACCGGTAGTAGTGGGCATAGGTGGTAACAATACACTTTCGCTGATTAAAGATCTGGAGACATTTCCGCTTCAAAAAGCTGCTGCTGTGTTAAGCGCCAGCCCTTATTATAACAAGCCTTCACAGGAAGGTATTTATCAGCATTACAAAGCATTGGCTGAGGTTTCACCCAAGCCTATCATCTTGTATAACGTTCCCGGACGGACAGGTCGTAATATGACCGCAGCAACAACCATACGCCTTGCAAAAGATTTTAAAAATATCATTGGTATTAAAGAGGCAAGTGGCGACATGGTACAATCAATGCAGATATTGAAAGACAAACCTGCTGATTTTCTTGTTGTAAGTGGTGACGATAACCTCGCCATGGCGCAGATAGCCTGCGGTATGGATGGTGTTATCAGTGTGGCAGCAAACTGTCTTCCAAAGCAGTTCAGTGAAATGGTGCGCCTGTCATTAAAAGGAAATTTTGCAGCTGCAAAACTGCTGAATGATCAGATGCTGGAAGCGTATGATCTGTTGTTTGCAGAAAATAACCCGGCTGGTGTAAAAGCATTTATGACAGAACTCAAGTTGTTGGATAACCACCTGCGTTTACCTGTTGTTCCTTTAAGCGAAGGATTACACACTTCGGTGAAACAGTATCTGCAGCGTATGGCGTAAGAACTTTTCTCTTATGTATAGTAATTGGTGTCGGTTGTTTTGCTTTTGTACAGCATTGCTTTTTTGCTGTGGGTACACGTTTGCCCAAATTACCATTCGGTTGGAGATTGCGAAACAACCAGCAACACATCAGGCAGACCAGCTTTTTCTTGCAGGAAATTTTAATGGATGGAACCCTTCATTACAAGGGCACAGTTTTTCCAAAGCATCCGATGGTAAATGGCAATATGAGTTGCGATTAAACCAACCGGGTGTAATTGAATACAAGATCACTCGTGGTAGCTGGCAAAAAGTTGAATGTGCGGTAAGCGGAGCTGCTATTACTAACAGGGTTGCCAAAGTATCATCCGATACAACAATTTATATTTCTATTGATGGATGGGCTGATGATATGCCGGGCCGCCCTCCGGTTTCTACACGAACAAAAAACGTGTTTGTGGTAGATACCGCATTTTCTATTCCGCAGCTAAAACGAAAAAGAAGGATTTGGGTTTATTTACCGGAGGATTATGCTTTCAATAAAAGAAGATACCCGGTCATTTATATGCATGATGGCCAAAATCTGTTCGATGTGATCACTTCTTCATTTGGTGAATGGGGAGTGGATGAAGTCATGGACACAACAAAGAAACGAAACCAATGCATTGTTGTTGGAATAGATCATGGTGACAGTAAACGTATGAATGAATACAATCCCTACGACTCCAGGTTTGGAGAAGGAGAGGGTGATGCGTATGTTGATTTTCTTGCACAAACACTCAAGCCTTATATTGATCAGCGTTTCCGTACCCGTCCGGAAGTAACGGCCACAACTGTTGCAGGAAGCTCAATGGGTGGACTCATTTCTTTTTATGCAGTGATGAAGTATCCTTTAGTGTTTGGCAGGGCTGGTGTTTTTTCTCCTGCTTTTTGGACAGCTCCTGATATCCTGAAAAAAGTAGAGCAGACTGCTTCTGTAAAATCGCCATTTTATTTTGTATGTGGAGAGTTGGAGGGAGAACAAATGGAAAAAGATATGGAGGCGGTGTACAAACAGGTAAAGCAAAAAGGATCCAGGAAATCGTTTTACCGGGTTGTTGCAGGTGGCCAGCACAATGAAGCATTCTGGCAAAAAGAACTTTCTGGTTTTTTTGAATGGGTAGGTGATCAGACAAGATAGGTTACACCTTCTGTTGCCAGCTCCGTGTTCGGAAATACCTCCTTTGCTTCTGTTTCAAACTGATCAATTTCTTCAAATTTAGCTGAGAAATGACCGAGTAATAGTCGCCCGGCATTTGCTTTTAATGCAATGGTAGCGGCCTGTTTGCTGGTGGAGTGAAAACGTTCAGTAGCTTTTTCTGCAAACGCTGCCGGGTAAGTACTTTCATGATAAACAAGATCTGCTTCATGAATGATCGGCACCAGTTTTTCATCATAAATGGTATCTGCACAGAAAGCATAACTTTTTGCTTTTACATTTTGATCCGTAAGCAATTCATTTCTGATCAATTCACCTTCATTCGTAACATAATCTTCACCTGCCTGAAGGTTTGCAAATGCAGATGTGGGAATATTATGAGCCGATGTTTTTTCAATATTGATTTTACGTGGCTGTCTTTTTTCACGTACCATAAAACCCCAGCATTCAATGCGGTGTTGCGTAGGGAAACATTCCACTGTATAAATTTTTGCATCAAGAAGAATA
>NZ_CAMLGT010000028.1 GCF_946479605.1 uncultured Lacibacter sp. | reverse complement strand
GGTTTTAAAAATGTACCCGTGCTGGTAATTGGAACAAGGTTCTTTGTTTTAAATTCTTTTCCTTTTGGAAGGAGTAATACCGGCGAACTTGTTTCTGCAAATAATTTCTGGATGCGGGGCAGCAGGTATTCCAGCATCAGTGTTTTTGTATCTTCCGGAAGATCATCTTCTTCGTGATGAATAATGTTTTCCCAAATGCCGGAGAATGGTGAATTGCGGTTAACAAACTTGCTGATCTCGCCGGGTTGTAAACGGCGCAGCAATTGCAGCAACTGTTTATCATTTTCTTCAAGATCATCGGTTTCAATAAACTTGCTTACATCAAGTTTTTCAACATTACCTGTAAACTCATGTCCATCTTCGTCCACTTCACCTTTCACTACATCAATATAAAAGCCGGGAAATTGTTTATTGTTATTGTTGAATACAACACCTAAACGGATCAGCTGCTTTGTTTCTTCAACTGTTTCAACTGTTTGTTCTTCTTCAGCTACAGCTGTAACAGCAGCAACAGGTTCGGGCTTTTTTGCTGCAGATGGCTCCACACGTTTTACACCGGGATCAAGTACACGGAGAAATGGTTTCCCATCTTTATAAATAAATTCAAATTTCTCCTGCCAGTTATCGCTGAGCGAATAACCATAAATGCCGAGCAGCTTTCCTTTTTCTTTATCCATGTTGCGGATGCTGTCGAAATACATAGGACCATGTGCGTTCAGCAACTGAATGAACACAATGGCTTTGTGTTCGCAAATGGCATGTGTATTTTCTGCACAGGAGCAGGAAGTATCAAAATTCCGTTCATCGTTTTTCTGAATGGTTACCGGCCATGTTTCACCGTTCATCTGCACTTCTGCTTTTACACATTCATCTTTTGCTGAGAGGATCGATGCTTTGTTGCTTCGTAAGAAAATTTCTGCATCGTTTAAAGCAGCAGCAGCAGTAAGTGTGCGGATGGTTTTGAGTTCAATAGTTTTCATCTTCACCACTGTATGCCGTTGATCGTATTGCAGATCTTTTAAACCAAGAATATTTTTATCAATGAGATCCTGTAACTGAAAAAGCGACGCCACTTCGTGGCGGCAGATATCGCCCAGGTTGTACGGGCAGCTGCAACGCACGTTCATGGCGTTGGCATCTTTGTACTTCTGTATATAAACTTTGTAGAATGTAGAATAAGAATCGTCTCTTACACGAAAAACAACGGAGCCCATCAGTTCATCATGCTCCACCAGCTCAGCAAAGCCAATGGCATGTATTTTTTTTCCACGACGGATCACTTCTTCGGTACCGTGATTATAAGCAAACTTCAACAGATGTGGTAAAGCCAAGCGATAACAATTTTACAAATTCAGAATACAGTTAAATCGGCTGCAATGCAGAAACGATCCGGCGTTCAGCAAAGGCCAATCTGCAAAAGTAAAGGCTTTAAACGCACATTTCCTGTGAAATAAAGAAAGAAATATCAACAGCTGTAAACCGATTGCTGAACGCAAAAAGCTTCTTATCTTTACAGGTTTTGTTTTACCGAAAAGAAAGCTAAAACTTACACCGATGAACACGGATAGCTTTGAGAAAAGCTTACTTATTGTCAACTAAAAATTCATCAGCCTTTCAGCAACATGCCTTCTTTGTAAAGCGGCAACACATTTGCCACATCAGGGGTCATACAAAAGCGGATGTCTTCAATTAATCCAAAGCGGTCAACCAGGCGATGATAGTGTGTGAGGTTTGGGGCAAACCCGTGCAGATCGTCTTTCACCATGTTGTACTGCATCTCAGCAGTTAGGGAACTGTCGCAATGAATGGTGAAATGTTCTTTAATACGGCTGATGACTGCACCGGCAAATAAGGTGTCTTCTAAATTGTAACGGTCTTTCCATCCTGCACAACCCAGCACTACATTTTTCTTTTCAGCAACAAGATAATCGCAAACCGCACTCAGGTTGGGAAACGATCCTGTGATGATGGTATCAGCTTCATTATCCAGCGCCATTTGCAAAAGTTTTGTACCGTTTGTAGTGGTGAGCACCAGTGTTCTTCCGCTAATAAAATCAGGATTGTATTCCAATGGTGAATTACCATGTTCAAGCCCATCGGCAATTTTACCATCACGCTCGCCTGCAGCAATACCGTTTACATTTTTGCTTAGTGCGATTGCTTTTGCCACTTCATCAACTGGAATTACACATTGTGCACCATTGTACAGTGCAGATGCAATGGTGGAGGTTGCACGAAACACATCAATAATAACAACAACAGCGCTGCGCAGATCGTACAAGTGTAATAATGCAGGAGAAAGACAGGTATAAAGGGTGGGTTTATTGTTTGCCATGGGCGGCAAAAATAAGAAAGAGCAGCTAAAGCTGCCCTTTCATGATAGAGGTTGGTTATGGTTTTATTTGTTTTTTTATTGGCCAAGTACCAGTTTGCCAGAAATGGTTTGTTCGGCATCAATCACCTGGTAGCTGTAATAACCCCTGCGCAGCTGTGCAAAGGAAAACTGTGCTTTGCCGTTTGTAATTATGCTGCTGAAAATTAATTGTCCTGTTGCATCAAACAGGCGGAACTGCACCTTGCGGTTTTGCGATTCTTTGTTGTATAGCGAAAGAGTATTACCATCTTCTCCGCTCCATACTTTCCATTGTTTAATCTCTTCACCCTTTATGTACACAACAGAAGAACTTACTCTGTGATCCTCAACGTCCTTTTGTATTAACCGGTAATACCAGCCATAAGGCCCGGCATTTTGATCAATATAATTGTAGTCTTTTGGCTCAAGTGAAAACTCACGCCCTTTTACAAAGCCAACGGATTGAAAACGCTGAGGTGTTTCACCACGTTCAATAATGAAACCATCGTTATTCAGTTCCTGTATGGTGTTCCAGTTTAGCTGCACCTGCCCGTTTCCTATCCGTTTTACTTTTAATTCACCCAAAGTAATGGGCAATGAAACACAGCTGCCAAAAGCAATGGACTGCATTTCTGTTCCGGAGCCGGGAGGATCAAAGCAGGTGGCTGCATCGGAATACGCAAGTTTTTCAGTGCTGGCTGTAATATCATTACTGTTCAAGGCTCTTGAAACAACACCGTTTGCCAGTGCATAGTGCATAGCACTGCCGGGTGCAATAACATGACCCATACCATGCGCATGACCAAGTTCATGTAATGCAACTGATTCAAAATCATATTCTGAAGAAGAGGGTGATAATGGACCAAACTCCCAGTTAAATCCTGTTGCAGGAGTGCTTCTGAATTGAATATCCACATCTTCCATCCACCATACACTGTTTTGCATGCTGCACGATGCATCTGTTCCGGCATTATAATTAGCTGTACACACAGCAAGTGTTCCTGATGGAAGTGAAGGATCGAAATATACAGCATTTACACCATCGTTTACTGATGTGTTAACAGAAGTTGTGCCGTTAGCACGGATGCTTACACCACTTGCACAACGCCAGGTGATGAGCGCACGATTAAATGCAGCAACTGCGCCAGTATTTGCAGCAAAGTCATTATGAAACTGAAAGGTATATCCGCCAATACCATCAAGGTTACGGAGGTAAAAACGCTGACGTGTTGCTGTTGCAAAACCACCAAAGCTGTGATCGATTGCTGTATGACTGTATTGAATCGTAAGCAAAGTTGCTGATGTTGCAGTTCCATTTACGTTTACCGGTCCTGTTCCGGCATTGGAAGGAACCTTTACAGTAATACTGTTATCGCTCCAGGAAACAATATCACTTGCCAGGCCTGATGATATAAAAGTAACGCCACCATCATCGGCATTGCTGAAATAAACAGTACCGGGTGTGGTGCCAAAACCATTTCCGGTAATGGTTACCTGATCGCCGGCAACAACAGTTCCTGCACGTGTGGTGCCGGGTGTAAAAGACGAAATAGCCATGACACGGCTTCCCACTTCTGCTGTTTTCGGAGTAGAATATTTTTTCCCTTCGGGTGTAACAGCCTCCTGTTTACTGATCTGTTTTATTCTATTAAGAAGATCTGGTTCTGCAATTTTTTCTTTTTTAACTGCATCAACAAACAACCCCATCTGCTGAATAAAGGCACCTTGCACACCGGCATAGGGAATTGTTTGAAACGCTGCAGGATTTTTCCTGAGTAATTGTTTGCTTTTCTTTTTTGCCGGAGCTGTTTGCAGGAACAAAACATATTGCGTATTCTGCTGTAATTGAAGCGAAGGATAAACAACTGTGGAACGGTTTTGATAAGTACCGCCTTCAGTAATCAGATAAACCGTGGGCAGTGGCTGTTGGTTTTTTAGCCAGGCTTTTACACTGATCTTGTTTACTGTGTACACCTGCATGTTGCTGGAATCAATGAACGATTCTTTCTCTGTTACTACACCTGTAATAACAGCATCGGAAGAAGAAACTTTTTCCTGTAACGAAACAGGAACCGTTAAACATTGTGAGAATACTTTAGTGGCAGAATAGGAAAATGACAAAGCAACTAGCAAAAGACGCATACTTGCTGGTTTCATCAGGATACGATTTATGCATACAAGTATAATCAATAAAGATAATCTGTACAAAAACCAAAAAAAGAAAAAACACTTAATCTATAATAATGCCTGCCATTTCGTGCTTTCCGCATAATCACGAATCGTATTGTTCCGTTTCTCCAATAGTGCTTTTATATAGTCTGTGAGATAAATACGGTTGAAGAGTTTTCCAACAGCACCAAACGGAGCTTCAAACGCCAGTTCATCGATCATGATGGTACCGTTGTTAACAGCTTTGAAATGATGTTTGTGAGCGTATGAAATAAAATCGCCTTTCTCCATGACATCTTCAAAAAAATCAGGGCTTTTCATTTCGGTTATCTTTACCGTCATAATCCTTGTTTTGAAGAGATGCTTTGCTTTCCAAGTTACAAACTCGCCCTCTTTAATAAGGCCGGAGGTAACACCACCGATGGCTTCTTCATTGTTATCCTGCTGCGAAATTTTGTGCAGACCAATGTGGCGGCTGAGATCAAAAACACGATCAATGGGTGCGGCAATAAATGTAGTTAGATGAATGGATGGCATAAAGCAGAGATGAACTGTTTGGTGGATTCGTAAAACGATGAGTCTGCATTTTTTTATGCAGGCTCACCGTTACAACTATCATCAGCAAGAATAATGCCCTTCATTGCTTTGTTTTACAGGAAGGGGATCTTTACCACTTTTGCTTTCAGCAGTTTGTCTCTTACCTCCACGTAAATTTCAGTATCAAATGCAGCAAAGGCACTGGCCACATAGCCAAGCCCGATTGCTTTTTGTAAAGAAGGTGATTGCGTACCGCTGGTTACTTTTCCTATTTCGTTTCCTTCGGCATCTTTTATTTTATAATCGTGACGTGGAATACCACGATCGATCATTTCGAAACCAACCAACTTGCGTTGTACGCCTTCAGCTTTTTGTTTTTCCAGAATATCTTTTGCTGTAAACTCTTTGCTGAATTTGGTGATCCAGCCAAGCCCGCCTTCTAAGGGCGATGTGGTATCATCAATATCGTTTCCGTATAAACAGAATCCTTTTTCCAAGCGGAGTGTATCACGTGCACCGAGCCCGATGGGTTTAATACCTGCTGGTTTGCCTGCTTCAAAAATGGCGTCCCATATCTTATCGGCTGCACCGTCTTTGTCTTCAAAATATATTTCAACACCACCTGCTCCGGTATAACCTGTTGCACTTACCAGCACATTCTCCACTCCTGCAAAAACACCTTTTGCAAACGTATAATATTTCATGTTGAGAATATCAATTTCAGTAAGTGGCTGCAAGATCTTTGTTGCGTTAGGTCCCTGAATGGCCAGCAAACAGGTTTTATCGCTGATGTTGTGCATTTCCACATTGTTGCTGTTGAACTGCTGTATCCAGTTCCAGTCTTTTTCAATATTACTGGCATTAACCACCAGCATGTACACATTGTTTTCTTCAATGCAATACACCAGCAGATCATCTACAATTCCAGCCTGTGCATTTGGTAAACAACTGTATTGTGCTTTACCTGCGGTTAACTTGGAAGCATCATTACTGGTAACACGTTGAATAAGATCTAATGCATATTCACCTTTTAACATAAACTCGCCCATGTGGCTCACATCAAACACACCTGCATTGTTGCGCACCGCTGCGTGTTCATCGTTAATACCGCTGTAAGAAATGGGCATATTGTAACCGGCAAATTCAGCCATTTTTGCACCAAGTGCAATGTGTTTGTTTGTAAAGGGAGTTTGTTTCATGCTTCAATCAATTGTAGTGGACACAAAAGTAAAGGAAGCAGCAGACTGGCAGCAGAAAACTTTTAAGAATTAAGCAAGTGCAAACGGTTGACCATGTTTTATAAACAATAAAAGGAGCATGCTTGCTCCTTTTATGTTTCTTATTTAAGGTTAACGCAGGTAACCTAATAACCAGAGTGTGCCGTAAATAATACCTACAATAAACAGGCAGATGAACAGCACTTCTGCTATCTTTTTAATTCTTGATTTCATGATAAGGAAGTTTGCTGATGCAGCAGAATATTCTGCCGATCATCAGTGATGATAAAATGGCATACAGCAGGTTTAGTGATCTACACTGATGATGCGTGTAACCTTCCAGCCCTTATCGGTTTTTTTCCAGGTGTGAATGAATTTGAAAACACCGCAATCCATCTTTCCGTTTTCCTTATGGCAGAAACGATGTTGTGCTATCTGCACAATACCATAATTGGGAATGACATATACTTCCATTGTTTCAGGCAGTAATTCTCTTGTAAGATCAGGCGTGGCGCTTTTCATTCTGTTGAACGCAGCAATATTGTCGGCATAGAAGGTAAGTCCGCTTCTGTCGTGATAAAATTCAAGGCTTGAATCAACATAACTGCTGAATTTATCAATGTCTTTATTAAAATGAGAAAACCAGCTGCTGTCCAGTTTCAGAACAAAAGAAAACAGCTCTTTATCCTGGTGTTTTTGATTGGCCTTTTGTGCATGCGCAGCACCAAATACAACAATTGCAAGTAATAAGGCGGTAATAAATCTCAGTGTACGCATAAAGTAAGGTTTAATGGTAATGATGATGATTGTGCGCTTGAAAAAATAGCCCCTCCATTTTTTTCAAAACTTCGGGGCCGTTGGCTGTTCCAACTTTAACCGAGGTATTACAAGGCGTTCACTGTCATTGGCTGAATAACGACAGGATCGTTGTTGGGTGTTGCTATTCGTTCAACTATTTGTTTTGAAGGGCTGGCAGGTGTTTTTGGAGCATCAGGATTGTAACGGTAGCGAAGGCTGTCGTTTTCTTTCTTGCGGTTCTGCAATTCTTCTTCACGCTCTTTCAGTTCTTTCTTTTCACGTTCCAGTTTTTCCATTTCGCTTTCAATGGTTTCTACTTCACGTTCTGCTTTTTCCTTTTTATCTTTTCCGTCGGCACGCTCCAGTCCATCTTCAGTCATTATGTATTCTACATCTGTATCGTTCCATCCACGGCTGCTCCAGCGGTGATCATCTTCCCATTCCCAATCGCCGCCACGGCCATTGATGGTAATGTTATGCCATTCTAAACGGTCAACGCTTCTGTCGATAAAAATCCGTTTTCCAACCGGAACTTCAATGGTTACTACTACACGTTGATTGCGGAATTTTGATTCTTCACTTACTGTAAAACCTCTGTCCAGTGACAATACACTGTCTTTAAAATTGAGGTTGTATTTGATCGATTGTGCATTACCCAGCGCTTTGTCTTTTGTTGGGCCTGAGCTGCGTTTATCATAACGAACATGATAAAGACTGTCGGGGCTTTTTACAATACGCAGGCGAATGTTATTGATGTAAAGGCTGTCGCCATCCATAGTAAACACATCATCAATACCAAATCCACGACCGTAAATTTTTACTTTGGCTGAAGGCACTTTCACAATCATTTTACCTGATACGGGTTGTGCAAGTTCAACTGTTTGCTGATCCTGTGCCGAAACACGGAAGTTGTTAAAGAAAGATGATACGAGCAATACAAAACAGATCAAACCAACAAACCAAAGGAAGCCGAATGAATAGCCCAGGTATGGGTTGCGGCTTTTTGTACCAATGATCTTACGGATTACCCATGTTAACAAGGCAATAACTGGTACAGCAAAGAAGAGAAGTAATGTTCCCCACGCTGCCACGTGCTGCCAGGTTCCTTCTAAGAAAAATCCTTTGAAAGGAAAGGCGGCCACACCAGCAAATGTTACACCAATCAATGCCATGAGTAAAGAGAAAGCAATTACACCTGCAATAAACAGGAAGAATGCTTTGAATAATACACCAATTGCATGACCAATACCACCACGTGTTGTACGTACAACTGTTGAACTATCGTGAGTAACAGGCGTTGCTTTGCTTTTAAAACCACCAAGTTCTTCGCTTACACGCTGTGCTCCCTCATGAATGGTAGCACCCACACGTTGTGCACCCTCTTTCAACTCTTCGCCCATTTGTGTTGCTTTTTCACGAACTGCACCACCGCTGCCCAACTCTTCCTGAACTGCATTTTTAATACTGTTCACATCAATCTTTTCGCCACGCATCTGCAGCTTTTCTGTTGCAGTGCTTGCAAGCGGTAATACAATCCAAAGAATAACATAGATCACAAACAAGGTTCCGCCAAAACCACCGAATACGAAGTCGGGTTCAAAATCAAAATCGAACATGGCATTACGGAAGATGGATGAAATGATACCGAGGATAAGGGGTAAACAGAATACCACACGTGGTACCCAAACCGGAATATTGAAATAGCTGGCCAAACCACTTGCCACACCACCAATTACTTTATCATCAGGATTGCGGAATAAACGCTTGCGGATATTTGTTTTCAGATCTTTCAGTGGTAACACGATCCACAATACAATATAGATGAGTACACCTGTACCAAAACCACCGAACGTGATGAGCGCAAACAGGATACGAACAACAGTAGGGTCGATCTTTAAATAATGAGCCAAGCCGCTACACACACCACCCAGTATCTTATCGTTGGCATTGCGGCCAAGACTTCCACGTGGTTCTTCGCCTGTTGCGTAAGCTGTTGAAGAAGTTGTTGATGATGATGAGGTTGAACTGTAATTGTTTGAAGAAGAAGCTCCTGTTTCATTATCCATTTGTTCAAAATCTTCCACACTACCCATGCTGCTGCAGATACCTGTTACACTTTCTTCGGTAATGCAGGTAGCACCTTTCTTCAGTTCTTCGTTAAAAAGCTCGGCAATACGATCTTCAATATCGTTGATGATTTCATCACGGCCTTCTTCGTGGGCAAAGTAGCGACGCAGACTATCGGTGTACTTCTGCAGTTGCTCAAATGCCGACTCTTCAATGGGAATTACCCGGCCTTTGAAATTTATATTGATTACCTTTTTCATAATAATAACAGTTTAATGGTTAAAGTGGGCTTTCAGCTGAAGGAGGATGCACTTCTATACTTTCGCCGGTTACGGTGGCATTTGGTTTACCATTTGGCCGGGTTACAGTTTCTACCGAACTGGCCATTTCATTCCATGTTTGTTCCAGTTCTTTGTAAAAGGCAGCGCCCTTTTCTGTTAGTGAAAAATACTTGCGGGGAGGTCCACTGCTGCTTTCCACCCAGCGATACGTTAGCAAATCGGCGTTTTTCAACCGGGTAAGTAGTGGATACAGGGTTCCTTCGAGGATGTTAAGGTTCGCCTTCTTCATTTCCTCAATAATATCACTGGGGTACACCTCGCCCCGTTGGATAACGGAGAGAATGCAAAACTCCAGGACTCCCTTACGCATCTGGCTTTGTGTGTTCTCGATATTCATAACCTGAGGAGTTTGTTTTACTGTGTGCAAAGGGTGTGTTTTTGGAAGAGCTCATTCCCGTTCAACAGCCATTGCACAACTTAATTACATTGACAAAACAAAACTAAGAGATATTTCAGTACTATGCAACACAAAGTACCATCTTTTTTTTAGTAGCTGGCAGATAACGATAGCATGCAAAGACTAAAGCACTGTAAAACAGTAGTTTAGTTGTAAAAATTTTTTTAAGAAAAATGAAAAAAAATTTGAGAGGAGCTGATCGGGTAGGTAAAAAGCAGCCAAATCTGTTTATTCGTCGAGTTTTTTGAACGGTTTTACCATGAGTTTCATCACATCTTCATCCTTATCGGCAGGGTAATAACGGTCAAGTCCGTATTTGATATCCTTTGGGTCGAGCGAGGAGAAAGTGCCCAGCAACCTGTCCCAGATAGAGAATACTGCTCCATAATTGGTATCAGTATAAGGTTGTTTCCAATGGTGATGCACTTTATGCATATTGGGCGAAATAAGAAACCAGCTCAACGCCTTGTCGAGTTTTGGTGGCAGGCTAATGTTTGCATGAGTAAAAGCAGTTGCCAGCACCACCAGTGTTTGGTAGATCATAACACTGTACATGGGCGCACCGGAAATGAAAATGAGTAAAAGAAAAAACAGACCCCTAAGAACACTGTCGCCTGGATGGTGGCGCAGCCCGGTGGTTACATCTACATTTGTATCGCTGTGGTGAACCAGGTGAAACCGCCAAAGCAGCGGCACTTTATGCATAACCAGGTGCACCAGCCAGCTACTGAAATCAAGCGCCAGCACACCAATAATGATAGTGAAAAACACATTTGCATTAGTCCAGTATACCAACCCAAACTCTGTATGCAGGCACCAATCGCTGAGTTTAATAATAAAGATGGCCAGGAAAGTATGAATGATGAGATGAATGACAGTGAAAACAAAATTTACGCCTGCATGCCGCAGCTTGCTTTTTTTATAATTGAGTGAAAACAAAGGAATGGCACCTTCTATGATCCAGAAGAAAAGAAGACCTCCAACAAGAATCGCCATCCGTTCCAACGGACGTTGTTCAAGTGTTTGAAAATGTTCCAGGATTTGGTTCCACATGGCAACGTTATTTCACCAAAAGTTACGAAGGGAAAAAGGGATGAAGAAAAAATGTTTAAAGTAGAACAACACTATAACTTGTTCTTACTACTCATTCTTCAACTGGCTTTTCGGTTTCCGCTGCCGAAGTTTGCTTTACATCTTCAAATTCTTTTCCGCAATCAAAACAGTGATATACTTTTTCCGATGCCATGGCATAGCTGCCTAAGAAGAACGTAACGATGGCGCTTAACCAGTTTGATGGTTTGCGGTTGCTCACAATGTATTCAACATTCAGTGAACCGCAATGGGGGCAGGCCCTGTTCTCTTTTGCTTTGTTGATGATGGTACGCAGCAGGTCCTTTGCACGTTCTTTTTGCGTTTCATGCACCATCAGCTTAATACCACCGATGGCATTGGTTAAAATAGGATCGATCGTAACCGTATGTTCATCTTTGAGCCAGCAGTTGATGCCCTCTTCCTGTAACTGCATGAGGTGAAGATTTGCATCAATATAATTGTCGTATGTATTAAGGATGAAAAAGCTCATAGCTTAAAAATACAATGAAAAAGATTGATTAATTTCAACGACATCAACTATTAACGATGAGAATTTTTACCACCGACGAACCGCTAACAAACAGGCGATTCTTTATATCTATAATACTACAGCTTGTGTTTATGATATTGTTTTTTGTGGTTTTTTATTTTATAACAGCCAGTAAAAAAATAGATACGGTTTATCTTGTCTTCGGGATTCTTTTCCTTGGAAATATCATCAGTCTTCTTCAATATACCAAACTTGAAGAAATACGATTTGATGAAGAAACAAAAGAACTTCATTTTTATTCGAAAAGTTATTTCTCAAAACTCCGGAAAGTAAAAACTTCGTTTGAAGGATTAAGTGTGAAACAAAAGAATGACATTTTAAAGATTAAAAAGGGTAGAAGAAAAGTGTTCAGCGTTGGTTGTAATGATGATGGTTTTTCAATCGAGAAAATGAGTAACATCATCACTGCATTCAAAGCAAACAACATTTCTGTTCAATAAAAAAATCCCGCTGTAAAGCGGGATACTAAACCTACATTAACCTTCCTTTCTACTTTGCAAAAAGAATTTCTGCACCAACCTGAAAATTTGTGGGCAACGGTGTTTTATATGTTGCGGTTGAACCTTCGGGCCAGGCTTTGTATGCAGCAATAAGTCCCATGTGGCCACCTGCCATTAAGCGGATGAATGCAAACTTTTTAAAATGCAGGTTAAGCATAAGGTTGGCTTGTATTCCTGCATACCCTAAAGGCTTTTCATACTTGTTTCCAAATGCATAATCGGGTTTATTGGTTTTGCGGATAGTGCCTTCGTATTGCAAAGGCACAGCAAGATATCCTCCGGCGGTAAAGCCTAACGGCAACACACCAAAAAACTTGCCGTATGCACCAATACCTATGGGAAGTTCAACACTTGTAATTTTTAAATTGGTGCCTTTATAATCACCGTCTTTAATAGTAATGTTGGTAGAACGAAATGCAAGCCCTATCGATTTATAACTATGGAAGTAAAGATCGTTTTCTCCCATGTATGATTGCCGGCTAATCTGAAAATAAAATCCCTGGTTGCCTTTGTTTACTTCACCAAAATCTTCGCCACTGAAGGTTCCGTTTTTCACGGGCAAGGCCGCCTGTATGGCAAATCCTTTTCCGAAATCATCCTGTGCCGAAACTGTGTTGCTGAATAGTAAAACTGAAAGAAAAAAAGCAGTACTGCGTTTTAAATAATGATGCATTGATGGTTTGTTTGCTGCAATGCAAGATATCCGACAGCTGTTGAGTAGCTATACCCTGCAATGGGTATTTCATAAAACGAAAATCCCGCTTTTAAAAGCGGGATTCGGCAGTTAGTATTGGTTTGTTTGTATATAGCCTGCATCTCGACTCCCCTCGATACAGACCAAAACTCTTCGACAATCGCTCAGGGTTTCAAGCTTTATTTTATTGATTCAACATCAGTGGCATTACCAACATCAGTACATCTTCACCTTCGTTTTGTTCAGTAGGTTTAATAAGACCAGCTTTTGTAGCAGTGCTCAGTTCCATTTTCACTTCATCAGTTTCAACAGCATTCAGCATTTCAACCAGGAATTTTGCATTGAAAGCGATCTGCATATCCTCACCATCGTATTGGCATTTCATACGCTCATTTCCTTCAAAACTGAAATCAACATCCTGCGCTGCCAGTTGCAGTTGGCTTCCGCTGATGCTTAACACCACCTGGTTTGTGCTTTTGTTACTGAACACGCTTACACGACGCAACGCACCAGCCAATTCATTACGGCCGGCAATCATGCTGTAAGGATTATCAGCAGGGATCACCACTTTATAATCGGGGAAACGGGCATCAATCAAACGACAGACAAGTTCCGTTGTTCCATGCATTACAAACAGGTGGTTGCTGTTGTAAGAGATGGTGATCTCATCTTCATTACCGGGTAATGCTGTTTTTAATAAGTTCAATGGTTTTTTTGGAACGATGAAGTTTTCGCTTTTGGGGCAACTTACATCAGTACGCTTGTAACGTACCAAGCGATGGGCATCCGTTGCAACAAACGTCAATCCTTTTTTATCAAGTTCAAAATACACACCCGTCATTGCAGGGCGCAGATCATCATTGCTTACAGCAAACAAGGTTTTGTTGATAGCTGTTACCAAAGCAGTAGAGGTAGTAGTAAATGAAGTAGTATCATCTGCCACCGGTTCTTTCGGGAAGTTATCAGGGTTTTCGCCCATTACTTTGTACTTACCGCTGTCACTGGTAATTTCAATACCAAAGTTTTTATCAATATTAAACGTAAGTGGCTGATCGGGCAGGTTCTTCAGCGTATCCATCAGGATGCGGGCCGGAATACACACTCTTCCGTTATCTTTTGCCTCAATATCCATGTGGATCTTCATCACAGTTTCAAGATCCGTAGCAACTACAGTGAGTTTATTTTTATTGATCTCAAACAAAAAATCTTCAAGAATGGGTAACACGGTGTTGGCATTAATTACACCATTGATCTGCTGCAGCTGTTTCAGTAAAGCCGAAGACGAAACGATAAACTTCATAACGCTGTTCTGTATTTAATAACGTGGAAGGTAGTGAATAATTAGCTGTTAAGCCTGCAAGATAAGGGTTAAATTATCAACTTCGTTTTGCACAACAAAACGGGGCATCGGCTTGAAAAACAGGAATATATCCCTCAATTTTGCGGGCAGGTCATTCGTGCTGATTGTACGGTATGTGCGCCTGGCATCAAAAACGATCAACTGTTCGTTTTTGGTTATTCTTGCCCTACATTTGCGCTTTTAAAAAAACAGGTATGAAGCTTTCTCAACTTTCTGAAACACTGGTTGGTTCTGAAATTGTAAAACTGGGTAACCAGATAAAAGAACGTATCCGCAACGGCGAACGCATTTACAATTTTACCATCGGCGATTTCGACAGCTCAGTATTTCCTATTCCGCAGGAACTGGAAAACGAGATCATTACTGCGTATAAGCAACATCATACCACTTACCCTGCTGCAGAAGGTATCCTGGAACTTCGCCAAAGTGTATTGCAGTTTTTAAAAGAACGTGAAGGATTGGATTATGGTGTGAATGAAATTCAGATCGCTTCTGGCGGACGTCCGCTTATTTATGCCATCTTCCGTGCAATTGTTGATAAAGGCGATAAAGTAATTTATGCTGCCCCTTCATGGAACAATAATCATTACACACATTTTAATGAGGCCGAGCATGTGGTGATTGAAGCAACACCTGAAAATAATTTCATGCCCACGGCTGCTGATATTGCACCGCATATTAAAGGCGCTGCGTTGCTTTGTTTGTGTACACCACAAAACCCAACCGGTACCATGATTCCCAAAGCAGAGCTGGAAAAGATCTGCGATATGATCATTGAAGAAAACAAGGAACGTGGAGAAAATGAGAAGAAGCTGTACCTCATGTTCGATCAGATGTACTGGACACTCACGTTTGGCGAAAACAAACATGATAACCCTGTTTCACTTCGCCCCGAAATGAAAGCGTACACTGTGTTTGTTGATGGCATCAGTAAAGCATTTGCTGCAACCGGTGTGCGTGTGGGCTGGAGTGTGGGTCCTGAGTATCTTATCAGTAAGATCAAAGCCATTCTTTCGCATGTGGGTGCATGGGCACCAATGGCCGAGCAGAAAGCAACAGCAGCTTATTTGCAACAGAGGGAAAATATTGATCGGTACTTAACACAGTTCAAAGAAGAAATTCATTACCGTCTTTCAGAAATATCAAAAGGATTCCTGCAGCTGAAGAGTGAAGGGTTTGCTGTGGATGTGGTGGCACCACAGGGCGCCATTTATCTTACCATAAAAGTTGATCTCAAGGGAAAGAAAACGGCAGACGGAACAATTTTAGCAACACAAAGCGATGTGACAAATTATGTATTGGCAGAAGCAAAACTGGCTATTGTTCCATTCTATGCTTTCGGTGCAGGAAAAGAATCTCCCTGGTATCGTTTGAGTGTAGGTACATGTCATAAGGAAGAGATACCGGAGTTTTTGGCCAAACTCAAAACAGCCATGCAGAAATTGAGTTAAGGTTTATAAAAATAAAAGAGAGTATAACAGCTCTCTTTTCCTTTTATGAATTTTTGATGTTGAAAATTAATAACGGAACCGGATCAGTTTCTGTTGCTCATCTGCAATGATCAACTGTCCTTCCTGCACCACTTCAACTGCTGTGCGGGCGCAACATTCATCTCCACAGAATTTTTTCACTAACAGGTATTTTAGCGGCTCATTTTTTATTTGAATAGCCATGGTATCTGCAGCCTGCAAAGTGAATAAACGTTTTTTGTTATTATCCAAAACAACAGGAACTTCTGTGTAAGGAGAGTTGCTTTTGATGAACAGTTTTATATCTGAAGCATTGAGAGATGGGTTGCTGCCAAACACCAGGTCTTTTCCTGTTTCTTTATCAGTTATGGTAAAGTTTAAATAACTCCAATAGGCTACACAAACCACTGCCGGACAAACAAGGTCTGTTTTACATTGGTAACCCGTTTCTGCTTTCTTCTTACAGGAAACAGATAAGCTGAGTATAGTAATGATGACAAGTAATGTGTGTTTCATACCGGTTTGACCATAAACAAACTATTTTCGTTGCATGAATATTGAAACCATTCGTGACTATTGCCTGAGCAAACCCGATGCAGAAGAAACGTTGCCCTTTGGTCCGGATGTAATTGTATTTAAAGTCAATAACAAAGCATTTCTGTTGCTACCTCTCGATACAGAAGAACTTCGCTTTAATGTAAAATGTGATCCTGATCTTGCCATAGAACTGCGGGAACAATACAGTAGCGTATTACCCGGCTGGCACATGAACAAAAAACATTGGAACACGATAGTCGTTGATGGAACGATTCCCTCAAAACTCATCAAAGAATGGATCGATCATTCGTACGACCTGGTGAACAAGAAAAAGAAATAGCAACTAAACCTTCGGCAACTGGTAACCATTGTGGTATTTGCTCAAAAGGTATTGTTGATTTATAGCTTCATCTGTAAACGCACCTTTCGCTCGGTTCCACAATAATTTTTTTCCGCTTCTGAAAGAGATATTGCCCATTTGTGCTACTGTAGCTACATGCGCTCCTGCCTGTATAGAACAGTTCAACTCTTCAGCCTTACGTGATTTTACAGCATCGATAAAGTTGACCCAATGTTTATCCAATCCGCTATCAGAAGATTTCTGAAAAGGCATGATCACTTTATTTTTACTCTGGCGCTCTTCAATTACTTCCCAACCACCACGGTTTAAAATAAGTGTTCCGTTATTGCCAATGAACGCAATGCCATGATCTCTGCCATACGAACCATTATCAATACCCATTGCCGAATCCCACACGAGGTTAAACTTGTCAAACTCGTACAGCGTGGTTAAGGTATCAGGTGTTTCTTCATACAAATCGGGATAGGCAAATTTGCCACCAAGCCCTACAATGCTCTTCGGTAAATCGGCTTTCATGCCTATCAACGCATAATCTAATAAATGCACCCCCCAGTCGGTCATCAATCCACCTGCATAATCCCAAAACCAACGGAAGTTGAAATGAAAACGGCTGCTGTTAAACGGTCTTGTTTTAGCCGGACCAAGCCATTGTTTATAATCCACTCCTTCGGGTGGCGCAGAATCAGGAACGACCGGTCCGGGTTTCATCCATCCCTGGTAACACCAAACTTTTGCTGTGCGGATATTACCTAACTGCCCACTGTGCACAAAAGCAACTGCATCTTTAAAATGCTGCTGACTGCGTTGCCATTGCCCCGCCTGTACAATTTTATTGTAACGCTTTTGTGCATCCACCATGCGGTTACATTCAATAATCGAATTACCAACTGGCTTTTCTACATACACATCTTTACCTGCTTCACAGGCATGAATCATCATGAGTGCATGCCAATGATCGGGTGTGCCGATGATGACTGCATCAATATCTTTTTGTTCAAGCAACTTACGATAGTCGCCGTATACTTTTATTTTAGAAACATCAGTATTGGTTTTGCTCAGATCACTTAACCGTTTGTCGATAACAGATTTGTCAACATCACAAACAGCCACAAGATTTACTCCCGGTATTTTCAACGCTGCCATTACATTGCTCCATCCCATTCCTTTAATACCAATGGCACCAATATTCACCTGGTCGGAAGGTGAAGTACGGTTGTTGAAAATAGAAAAGGCATTCGATTCAAAAGCAGGTAAGATTAAACCACCTGCAGCAAGTAGTGTGGACTGTTGCAGAAATTTTCGGCGAGCATTCATTGTTAAAAAGGTTTAGTAAAAAGAAAGATAAGTATTAAACGCTTTAACAGCTGTAAGTTATTGGCAGAAAAATGTTCGGCAGAAGCGTTCCTCTTCTTTACTTTGTAGCTATGCAAATCAAAAGCAAGCTCCCCAACGTTGGTACCACCATTTTTACAGTGATGAGTGCGTTGGCAACAGAACACAAAGCGGTCAACCTCGGACAAGGGTTTCCTGATTTTCCGATGAGTGAAGAGTTAACAGCCAAAGTTGCGGAAGCGATGAAGAACGGGCATAACCAATATGCACCCATGCCCGGGCTGATTGGATTAAGGGAGAGCATTGCTGAAAAAGTTGAGTTTTTATACAACACAAAAGTCAACCCCGATACAGAGATTACGATTACACCCGGTGGTACGTATGCGATCTACTCATCGTTAACAACCATCTTGCAACCCGGCGATGAAGTGATTTTGTTTGAACCGGCATACGACAGCTATATTCCTAACATCGAGATCAACGGAGCAAAAGCAATTCCGTTGCCCTTAACCTATCCTGATTATAAAATTGATTGGGACCTGGTTCGTTCATCCATCAACGCCAAAACAAAAGCGATCCTCATTAACTCACCACACAACCCCACAGGCAGTGTGCTGGATAAAAATGATATTGCTGAATTAAAAAGCGTTGTTGTCGGTACAAATATTTTTATTGTAAGTGATGAAGTATACGAACATCTTATTTATGATGATCAGCCACATGAAAGCATGTTGAAATACCCGGAGTTATTCGAACGCAGCTTCGTTAATTTTTCCTTTGGTAAAACCTACCACTGTACAGGATGGAAGCTGGGTTACTGCATTGCACCTGCTGCGTTTACCAAAGAGTTCCGAAAAGTGCACCAGTTCAATTGCTTCAGTTGTTTTACACCGGCACAGGTTGCATTGGCTGACTATTTAAAGAATAAAGAAGCGTATTTATCGCTGCCACGTTTTATGCAACAGAAGCGTGATTATTTTGTAGAGTTAATGAAGCAGACAAAATTCGATTTGCTGCCGACCAGTGGTAGCTATTTTGTTTGTGCCAGCTATGGCCGCATAAGTGATGAAGCAGATCAAGATCTTGCAATACGTTTAACCAAAGAAGCGGGTGTAGCTACCATTCCGCTTTCGGCATTTTATCATAACCAGAAAGATGATAAAGTGGTGCGGTTCTGTTTCAGCAAACAAAACAGAACACTGCAGCAGGCTGTTGAACGCTTGATGAAGATTTGATGTTGAACAAACTTGTCATGCCGACGAAGGAGGCATCTGCTGAATTATAGTGTAAATGCCAGGCAGATTCCTCGTGCCTCGGAATGACAAAAAACTATCTCCTTTTACTTTCCATGTACTTACCATGCACCACCTGCTCCATGGTTTTGTTGTACACTTTACTTTCAGCCCAGGAAATAATATCGAGATAAGCGAATGATCTTGTTTGAAAACGGTTCTTTTCCAGGTGTTTGATTTCGTTGAGCAATTGCTCCAGTGCTGCTTTAATTTTATCGGGCGATTGCGTAAAGCTGGTCTTCAAAAATTTAAACACGGCCTCTTCAACAGTGGTTAAGTTTTTCATCTTCTCCATAAACCGGTGTACCGATTTACTGAGCGAATCAAGAATTTCGTAGTTGCCCAACTCGTAATGGCTCAGCAAATGCATCAACCTTGAATAACATTGCAGATCGATACGCATATCCATTGGTCCATGAATAATCCGGTGCAGGTAATCGATAGACTGCTCGTAATTACCACTGCCAAAATGCAGCGATGCAATTTTGTAGTTAAACACCAGTATGCGGTGCTGATCAACAAATAACGAATACTCATTGAGTTTTTCTTCTATCTGCGGTACCAGTTTCAAGCCTTCCTTAAACGTTCCTTTCATCAGGTGACCGTTTACTCGTGAGCTGTTAATATAAATAGAAGTATGTGTGCGGAAATTATCGTGTACCTGCGCTTCGGGCGTTCTTTCCCAATCTTCAAACTCCTTCAGTGTTTCTTCAAACTTTTTGAAGTTACGTAAATCGAAATGTGCATTCAACAGGGCTTGCATGCCTTTAATGTAATGACCGGTTTCAATTGCTTTCAAGTGTGGTTCTTTCCTGTACAGATCAACCCACTTTTCTGCATACTTGTAATACATTAAAAAGTCCTGGCGAATAAAGGCATACCAACAATAGCTTTGGTACAGATATAACTCTTCGTAAAAGCCATTCACCTTGGTTAAGTCTTTCGGCAAATAACTTTTGAAGAATGCTTTGATATCAATTTCATCATCCTCATTACGTGCATGCCCGTTCATAACATACCAGCGGTACAGCAATAATGCCAGATTCGATAAACGGGTCACACGATCAATATGGCTGCTGATCTGAAACGCTTCTTCAGCCATTTGCTCAGTTTTATCGGTAGTGCTGCGGGTAATGTGTAAGGTTTCAATCTTCTTTTCCAGCGAAATCAACTGCACCAGTGTATTGAACTTCTGATTGGCACGTGCAAGCTCTTTGGCCTTTTCAATAATGCGTAAGCTTTGCTGCTTTAAACCTTTGTTGTAAAGTAAACGGGCATTGTCCAGGTGTTCACTCAACTGCAGATCTACATTCTCGCCTGTTTTCAGTAACCGTAAGCTGGCCAGTAATTCTTTGTACAGGTGTGTTTTAAGATTGGCGAGTTTGGTTTTGCTGTTATCGGAGATTTTTTTCAGCAAAATGCGTTCGTCATACTCCTGCATTTTATCCAAAGCATCAAATAACTGGATGATCTTAAGGTCTTCTTTCGACGAACTTCGTTTAATGTAGAGCTTAAAATGCCGTTTCTCGGCTTTTTCAAGAGAGTGTACTAATTGAAATAATGTATCTGAAAAACGGTTGGCCATAATATTTTTTTTGTATGAAACCCGCATCCACACTGCATTTCATGCTTCTCCTCTTCATTTGGCATCATATCAAAAGCTTTTTTTTGATTTGATGCGCAAATTACGCAGGTTTATTTTTGTATCGGATTCGGGCTTAAAAAAATATGGAAGCAATCGCTAAGTGAGCATAGCATCGTAACGGCCAAGGATCAAGTCACCGGCAAGTGACTCTCGAAAGATACAGAACTATTTTTTTATATGGCAAGCAATCGTTAACGGTCAGCTGTTTCTACAGGTGACCTTTTTCTTTTAAAAGGTTTGCTAAAATAATGTAAAAATTCATTCCACAAAGTTTTTTCTCCGGCTTTTCTTACACATGTAATACTTTTTGCCTTTCGTACATTCGATTAGTAAAATCATTGTATGCGTAACTATTTTTTTCTGCTCTTTTTGCTCACTACTGTTTGTTTTAGTCATGCACAAGTAATTCCGATGCGTGAACAGGCAAAAGTGATTGATGAAATTCTTGCCGACCGTTTCAATAACCTGCTGCCTGTTTTAATGGAGCGGAATGGGATTGATATGTGGATCGTCATCTCAAGAGAATACAACGAAGATCCTGTTATCCGTACGATGCTTCCTTCAACATGGATATCGGCACGCCGCAGAACCATCATTGTATTTTATAATAATCCTGAGAAGAAAGTTTTTGAAAAACTGGCCATTGCCCGTTACAATGTGGGTGAAAACATCAAAGCCGAATGGGATATGACGAAGTTCCCCAACCAGTGGGATGCACTGATGAACATCATTACAACACGCAACCCGAAAAAGATCGGCATCAACACTTCTACACACCACAACCAGGCCGATGGACTGGATGTTACAGATTACAATGAACTGATGCAGAAAATGCCTGCGGCATTCAAGTCGAAAGTAGTAAGTGCAGAAAACCTTGCAGTCAATTGGCTGGAGACAAGAACCGAACGGGAAATGCAGATCTATCCGCAGCTCGTATACGCCACCCGAAAAATTATTGAAGAAGGATTTTCAGAAAAAGTAATTACACCCGGCATTACTACTACCGATGATGTAGTGTGGTGGTTTCGTGAAAAGATCAGAAGCATGGGTTACGATACATGGTTTCATCCATCAGTATCTGTTCAACGCAACGATCCGCAAAACTTTGAACATTTAAGAAGCTTTTCTAACAGACCAAAAGATGATGTAATACAACCCGGCGATCTGTTGCATGTAGACATTGGCATTACCTATCTGCGTTTGAATACCGATGTACAGGAACATGCTTACATTTTGAAGCCCGGCGAAACAGAAGTGCCGAAAAGTATTCGTGATGCATTTACAAAAGCAAACCGATTGCAGGATATTCTTACTTCGCAGTTTAAACAAGGTAAAACAGGCAACCAGATTTTAGCTGATGCACTCGCACAGGCGAAGAAAGAAAACATTGAAGCGGTGATCTATACGCACCCGTTGGGCTTTCATGGCCATGCAGCCGGACCAACCATTGGTATGTGGGA